>JASGEW010000108.1:0-45705 GCA_047606125.1 Niabella sp.
AGCAAAAACGGCATAGTGAACGCTGCTTTGGTATCCTGTACCGATTGTGCAGCGCCGGGTTTGCCCACATTCGCCATCATTTGCTGCACTTGCGCCATTCTTTTCTATTGAAAAATCAAGAGAAAAGAATGGCGCAAATGCAGCAAATGATGGCAAATGTGGGCAAACCCGGCGCTGCACAATCGGTACAGGATACCAAAGCAGCGTTCACTGTGCCGTTTTTGCTGCAAGCGGGAATTATGGTAAACAATATAGACAATCCGCAGTTCAGCGTATCGTATGCCAGCCGCATAAAAACCGAAGCCAACAACAGGCAACAAAGCGAGAACGAGTTGATACAGGCATTGAAAGGAGATTTTGATAACAAGATAAGCGCACTACTGAAAGAGAAAAGCAAACTGAAAGACGGGGAGGGTGGAGATAATGCCCGTATAATGCAGATAGAAAAAGACGTATGTAAGTTACAACAAGGCAGGCAGGCAAAATGGTTAGAAAAAATTGCCGAAATCAATACGCAATATATCCGCAAGGTAGAAGATTTGCTGAACCAGCGTTTGCAGGAATTTCTTTTTTGGAATACCATTTATATGCAAGCTATGCAAGACCCTGCCGCAACCAACTATGCCGCTTATGTCAGGTATTTAAAAGACCTTTATCATATTGCCTATCCGCTTTTTCCTACGCATATAGATGGCGGCTTATCCAAACCCTGCGATGATTATGTAAAAAATAATAATGCGATAAAAGGAAAAATACACGATTGGGAAAGAGAACACTGCGAAGTAGATTTTGGAATAGACCTTAAAGTAACCGGCGGAAAAATGAACTGCGAAGGCTGGTCGGTGTATGGCGAATTGCCGGGTGTCGAATTCAAATACGAACGCAGCGTAAACCCCGTAACCTGGGAAACCACCGGGCACAGCCTATCGGCAAAAGCCGGAAAGGAAAAAGAATTTGACATTACAAAAAATCTGGGCGGCTCAATAGGCGCAACGGTAGAAACCACCATAAAATTTGACGGCAATATGAACCCTGTTGACTTGATAGTAACAGCAGCAGCCGGCGCAGAAATTAGCGGTCCTATGGGCGGAAGTGCAGGTGTAGATTTGGGTTCGGTAGAGCTAAGCGTAAATGGCGGTTTTAATACATCCGGTCCGGGTTTTACACCTTTGGGGAGCGAGTTTTTGAAGTAGGCAATGCCGTCATCGCTCAGGATATTAGACAATTTCACCAAAAATTTTGATTTTGAAGCATTGAAAGAATTATTGCAATAAATTTTATACTCAAACTTGTTTAAAGCTTAATAAATATATTCTTTTTTGATAAGAAGGCGTGTGCAAAAAAGAAAAATTTACTATGGATGCATTGGAGAAGATGGAGGAATAAAAGTATTTCAAAATAATACATTGCCGCGATCAATGCCTTTGTTAACTCTTACTTCGTTTACCAGCAAATGCGCCAACCTTGTAGGTTCAGGTATGCGGTATTTTTTAGTGCAGCTCTTTATAATTTCTACGCTTTGCTGAACGCTGATTTTATGACCAGGTGAAACAAAAACAGGCTTACAATTTATTTTAGTTTTTAATACCACGCCTACCTGTTCATTTTTATGCACAAGCGGGCTTTCTGCAAATGGGATGTTATCAGGTTCTGTATAAGAACCGGTAAGCCTTGATTTGGCGCAGCCGACTGAAGGGGTATCTGTAATTAGCCCGAAATGAGTGGCGATACCTAACCGTCTTTCATGAGCGATACCCTGCCCATCCAATACCATTACATCCGGCTTTATCGTTAATTTATTCCAGGCCATCAGCAGCGCGGGCACTTCCCTGAAGGCCAGCAGGCCGGATATATAGGGGAATTTGGTTTCGGTAACTACGGATACTTTTTCGACCGGTATCAGATCAGGATATTTTAAAATAATAATTCCTGCATAAACCGTTTCTTCAAATTTATTAAAAGATATATCCGCACCGCCTATGTAATTAACAGCAGCATGCAGCGGCTGAATATTTATTTTTTCTCTTAGCTGCTTTTGCAGTTGTACCGCTTCTGCCGGAGAAAGTAATGCGTATTGATCGGGATATATGGTTTCCATTCACATTAGTGTTGTTGGGTCCAGGTAAGTTTTGAAATATCGAATCCTGCCGCTTTTGCAATATACAGGTATTGTTCTTTTATATGTTCAGGCATTGTTCTATCTCTCGATAGCAGCCATAAATAGTCCCTGTTCTTTCCGCATACCAATGCATATTGATAGTTTTTATCAATAGCCATTACATTATAACCTGCATAGAAAGGCACAAAGAATGCGACCTTGAGCATCGCTATAATGAACACCTGCGCAATATTCAGGCCGAAAAAGATATGGAGAGCGGGAGTATGAATGATAGAGGGATTAGCAAAAATATTATGCGCCCGTTTTTGCTTATGAAGCGATTGCGCAGTAAATTAGCAAAGGGTCTTATTAAACAAAAATTTTTTCAAAAATAAACAGGATGAACAGAAATGTCTGCCGGTATATGTTTGCTGTGTTATTTTTTTGTTTCGTGCAGGCTAAGGTGGGTGCGCAGCAATTGGAGCGGCCTAATGTGATCCTGATCTATGCAGATGATCTGGGCTATGGAGATTTGAGCTGTTATGGCGCTGCTAAAATCCAAACGCCACATTTGGATCAGCTGGCCGCAGCGGGTATCCGCTTTACAAACGGACACAGCACTTCTGCAACCTGCACGCCATCTCGTTACGCATTAATGACCGGGCAATATCCCTGGCGTGTGGGAGCGGCTATACTGCCCGGTGATGCGGCGCTCATTATTCCAACTGATCAGATTTCTTTGCCCAGGGTTTTTAAAAATGCAGGCTATAAAACAGGTATTGTTGGTAAGTGGCATCTGGGGCTGGGAACCCAGGTTAAAAAAGACTGGAATAAAGAAGTGCGCCCTGGCCCTAACGAGGTGGGATTCGATTATTCGTTTATATTTCCGGCAACAGCCGATCGGGTGCCGACGGTATTTATGGAAAACCGGCAGGTGGTTGGATTGGTTCAGGAAGATCCGATTGAGGTAGACTATGCCCGAAAAATCGGAAACGATCCTACCGGAAAAGAAAACCCTGAATTGTTAAAACTAAAAGCGTCGCCGGGGCATGGGCACGATAACACCATTGTTAACGGTATCGGGCGCATTGGTTATATGGCCGGTGGAAAAACGGCACGCTGGGCAGATGAAGAATTATCGTTTACCTTTTTAAACAAAGCCAAAAATTTTATTGAGCAGCATAAACAAAATCCCTTCTTCCTTTATTTCAGTTTAACCGAGCCGCATGTTCCGAGGATGCCCGCTACTATGTTTAAAGGTAAAAGTGGGCTGGGATTCAGAGGAGATGCTATTTTGCAGTTAGACTGGACAGTAGGCGAGATTATGAGGCAGGTAAAAAGTTTAGGACTTGAAAAGAAGACTATTTTAATTTTTTCGAGCGATAATGGACCGGTGCTTGATGATGGCTACCAGGATGGCGCAGTGACGATGTTAAACGGCCATACACCTGCGGGAGGGCTCCGCGGTGGAAAATACAGCGCTTTAGAAGCCGGTACGCGGGTTCCGTTTATAATCAGCTGGCCGGGAAGGATAAAGCCGGGAGTGTCTCCTGCATTAGTAAGCCAGATGGATTTTTTAGCATCCTTCAGCGCCTTACTGCAACGGCCAATACCGGCAACGAAAACTTCGGATAGTGAAAATTTACTGAATGCGTTTTTGGGTAAGACCAACGAAGGACGGTCGGTTTTTATTGAGCAGGGAGGAAGCTTATCTGTTATCAAAGATGGTTGGAAATATATTGAACCACGTAAAGGCCCTGCGGTTGCTAAACTTACCAATATAGAAACCGGCAATGATCCTGAGCCCCAATTGTATGATCTTAATAAGGATATTGCCGAAAAGAAGAACCTGGCTGTGCGATATCCCGAAAAAGTAAAACAATTAGCTGCTTTGCTCGAAGAGATAAGAAAGAGAAAATGATCTGTTGCTGACGATCAGTTTTTGTTTATTAGCATTATGTTAATTGTTAAAATTTGCTGCTGCGGGTATAAAAAAAGACGAAAGTTTAAAATGAAAAGGCAATTTTTTGCCGATTAAGCTTATCTTTGGGGCGTTAGTTTGAGTTACTGCTCTGTTATAAGCACTTGCTTTCCGGCTTTTACGCTTAATATATTTGCCTTTTCTCGAATCATTTATCAACTATTAAATTTATTAAAATGAACATTTTCGTGTCCAACCTTGGGTACAGTTTTACCTCTGAAGATCTTACCGGCTTATTTTCAACTTATGGCGCTGTAGACAGTGCGCGTGTTATTACAGATAAATTCACGAGACAAAGTAAGGGGTTTGGATTTGTTGAAATGGCTGACAATGCAGCTATGAAAGCTATCAAAGACTTAAACGGTACGATGCAGGATGGCCGCTCCATTAAGGTGGTAGAAGCCAGACCCAGGGAAGAAAAATCAAGCTATTCTAACCGCTGGTAGTATTAATGCCGGTTTATGGTTATTCAACGACTTTTAAAAGACATATATAATGGATGCGGAATCAATAGAAAAATTTTTAACTGCCAATATTAAAAAGGCGGATACTATAAATATTCATTTCAAAGACAGGTCAACTGTAACCGGCATTTTTATTAATACGCGCGATTATGAAGAGCTGAAAGCAAAAAATTTCTGGCGTATTGTGAGCTCAAAAAACTTACAATTATGGGAGCGGACGAAGGATGTAAACCTGTCGCGTTTGTTTAGCGGATCGGGTTTTACACGCTTAAGCGCCACGGCTAAATAGTTGTCTGATGTTGTAAAAAGTCTTCGCAGGGCTGTACTGTTTATCACATTTAATCTTAAAAAAAATAATGGGGGAAACCTGGAATAAAAGAGAACGGGAGCAAAAAAAAAGAAATGCTAAAAAGCAAAAAGAAGAAAAAAAGCAGGAGCGTAAGGAGCACTCCAATAAGGGTAAAAGCCTGAATGAGATGCTGGCCTATGTTGATGAATTTGGCAACCTGTCTGCCATACCTCCTGATAAAAAACAGAAACCTACCTCAAACATACCTCCGGTAGTGGGTAACAGCCGGGAGCAGCAGCAGCTGACTGATCTGGTAAGAACAGGCATGGTTACCTTTTTTGACAGCAATAAAGGATTCGGGTTTATTAAAGATTCGCAAACGCAGGAAAGTATTTTTGTTCACATTAATTCTTCAGCGGTCGAACTTAAAGAACATTTAAAAGTGATGTTCGAAATTCAAAAAGGTGCCAAGGGCCCGGTTGCAGTGAATGTTGCATCTGCAATATAATGTTGTAATAAAATTTTCCGGCTACACTACGTTTCGCTGCCAATAACGTATTCACAAGAAGCTGATTATCCGTTGCCTCCTCGAAGCGAAGCGGCCTCCTGAGTAGGGGGAGATTCCCGCCTGCCGACAGCAGATTCTCTTTCCATTTGGTTTCGGTCAAAAAGACGGTTAATTTATCATCGCTTCATTGATTAGGCACCTTTCCAAACGAGACGGCTGCATAAAATTTTTCGCAATCTTGCTCCCCTCTCCGGGTTTATCCCGCAAGGCGGGAGAGGGGTCGGGGAGCCTGCCCGCTGTGGCGGGTGAGGTCTTACCGCGAAAAAGTTTTATACGCTCAAACGAGACCACTCGGTTTTATAACAGCTTTGCCTATCTTTACCTAAACTTCAACCAGCAACGATTGAGATGCATATATATCAGTCATATAACGATGAACAATTACTGCAATTACTCAAAACCGGTGACGAAACTGCATTCCGGATTATTTTTGAGCGATACAGGGACAGGATCTTTTATTATTTGCTGAAACATACAAAATCAGCGGTTGTGGCTGAGGAAATTGTTACAGATGTGTTCATGAAACTATGGGAGGGGCGGGAGCTAAGCGGGCATATCCGTGAGCTACCGGCTTTTTTACATAAGGTAAGCTATTATAAAGCTATTGATTTTCTGAAAACCGTCGCAAGGCAGCAACGCTTACAGCAGGTGTACATAGACAGGGCGGCAACGGCAACCCGCCAAAATGCTGATGACAGGTTAATGGACGGGGAAATTAAAAAATTAATTCTTGAAGCTGTGAATCAATTACCTCCTCAAAGGAAGCTTATCTATAAATTGAGCAGGGAAGAGGGTCTTACACATGAGCAAATCGCAAAGGCACTGCATCTTTCTTCCAGCACGGTAAACAATGCGATCGGCTCTGCAACACGATCTATATCAAAATATCTGCATGCCAGGTTGGAGGGCAGGGTAGCGCTTTCAGTTTTTTTTATTTTATAATTTTTTTATTCCCGATAGTTATACTCCTTTACTGGTGTCGTCATTTGTATAAAAAGTTATTGATGTAATAACGATTGCAGCAGATGAGATTAGCAGCACTATATCATAAATTCCTGGAAAATACTGCTACGGCAGCGGAACTGAAAGAATTCTGGGGGCTTTTGTCAAAAGCAACTGAAAATGATCCTTTCTGGAAAGAGGTCTACAATACCTATTATCACGGCGGAACAGGCAATACTTCGCATGGCTGGGAATTGGCTGAAAGACGGTTGTTTGCGCGAAAAAAACATAAAATGTTTGCACTTAACAGGTGGGTAGTGGCAGCCTGCCTGCTGTTATTTATTTGTGCCGGGCTTTTTTTGACCCGGTATAAATCTGATATTACCGTTGCAAAACAACAAACGGTTCTCGCGCCTTTTACTAATAAAGCGTCTATTACACTGGCAGACGGAAGCAGGGTATATCTTGAAAATGCGGACACAGGACATCTGGCATTAGAGGGCGGAAATATAAACCTGGTTAAGAGAAGAGATGGGCAAATTGTTTACCAGGCAGCGCCAGGTGCAAGAACAAAAGCGCTGCAATACAATACGCTGACGAATCCCGGTGGGAGCAGCGTTATCAATATGCAATTGTCTGACGGCTCCCGTGTATGGTTGAATGCGGGCTCGTCCATTACTTACCCTGTGGCATTTGCAGATAAGGAAAGAAAAGTAGAGATAAGCGGCGAAGCTTATTTTGAGGTGACACATAATAGCAGGCAGCCATTTATTGTAACCCGGAGAGACGCAATGAATGTAAGGGTGCTGGGTACAAAATTTAATGTAAACGCGTACGGAGATGAGCCTGATATTAAAGTAACGCTGCTGGAGGGGTCCGTAAAAGTCGCTGCAAATGTTCCGGACGCGTTGCCCGAAGTGCTAAAAAAAGGTGAACAGGCTGTAATTGCCCCGGATAAAGAAATTGTGAAAAGAGATGATATAGATGTTGACGCTGTAATGGCCTGGAAGCAGGGATTCTTTTCGTTTGATAATATGGATCTGCGTTCGGTAATGAAGCAGATTGCCCGCTGGTATAATGTTGGCGTGCTGTATAAAGGAAATGTGCGCAATAAACAATTTATAGGGAAAATACCACGGGAGGTTGATTTGCAAACAATATTAAAAATATTGGCAGCAAGCAATATTCATTGTGAATTTAAAGGAAATGAAATTATAGTTACTCCATAATGCCAAAATAATACTGATATAAAAACAAACGGGTAGTGTTGGAGCCACTACCCGGGATGATGTTTTAGATTTTTAATACAACGGTTCGTGAAGACTGTCATATTTTTTAACCCAAACCATACAAAGGTATGTATTTGATTGCGTACGTAAAATTGAACTTTTTTACTGGAAGTTTAAAGCACCTGCAATTTTTGCGCATTATGAAACTATCAACAATCGTTTTGATGTTTAGCTGTTTGTCTTTGAGCGCGTATGCCTATTCTCAAAAGATTACTATTCAGGAAAAGGATGCCAGCCTTGAGCAAATTCTTAAAAAAATAGGAAAGCAGGCGGGCTATTATTTTTTTTATGAAAAGGGAATCCTCGAAAAAACAAACAAGGTCACCATCAGGATGAGAAATGCTTCGCTTGAAGAAGTGATGAAAAAATGTTTTGAAAATCAGTCATTGATTTATAACATCGTGGATAGGGTGATCGTCATTAAGGAAAAGCCGCATTTGATAAATCGCCCGGCACAGAAAGATTCATTAAAAATGAACAGCATACCTGTTGCAATAAAGATTTCAGGTTATGTGACCGATGATGAAGAAACCCCTCTGGCAGGCGCTACTATTACCGTAAAAAATACATCAACAGCTACGGTTACAGATAAGAATGGCTTTTTCACTATTGAGTCTGCAAACAAAAATGCTGTTTTAGTCATCACCTATGTAGGTTATGAGCTGAAAGAAGTGCAGCCCGATGGACAAACAATGTTGCATATAAAGCTGAAACCGCTTAATAATAACATGGAAAATATGGTGGTGATAGGGTATGGTACGGTTCGCAGGAAGGATTTGACCGGCTCGGTAGGGGAAGTAAAAATGGAAGACCTGCAAAAAGCGCCTGTTAAATCTTTTGATGATGCACTTGCCGGCAGGATAGCAGGCGTACAGGTAACCTCTCCGGACGGGCAGCCCGGCGCTGCTGCCAATATTGTGATCAGGGGAGGAAATTCGGTTACACAGGATAATTCTCCGCTTTATGTGATTGATGGGTTCCCGATAGATAACCCGGATAATAATGCCCTTAATCCTTCAGACATTGAGTCGATAGAGATCCTCAAGGACGCTTCGGCTACTGCTATTTATGGGGCAAGGGGTGCAAATGGCGTAATTATTATTACAACTAAGCGGGGCAAGGACGGTAAGAGCAAGGTTGAATATAGCGGCTATGGCGGCTTTCAAAATAATATTACCAAGGTGAAAAGCATGAACCCCTATGAATTTGTGCGGTTGCAATTAGAGCTTTTTCCGACATCAGCACCGGATTTGTATACTACCGGGCTGGGGAAGACACTGGAGGACTATAAAAACGTGCAGGGAATAGACTGGCAGGATGAGCTTTTTCAAAAGAATGCGTTCATGCACAATCATAACCTGTCTGTCAGCGGCGGCAATAAGGCTACAAAATTCTCTCTTTCGGGATCCTATTTTGATCAGCAGGGCACTATTATCAATTCCGGTTTCAGGCGGGCGCAGGCACGGTTCACTTTAGACCATAATGTGAATAGTAAATTCAAAGTTGGCCTCACTGCTAATTATAGCAATATGAATGCCTATGGCACTAAAGTATCTGGCGGCGCCAGCTCAGATCTCTCTTTACTGTATTGGGCGTGGTGTTACCGGCCGATTAATGGCAGCGGAAATATTGACTCGCTGTTAAATTCCCTGGAAGATGGTGATATTACTTCCAGTACAGATTATCGTTTTAACCCTGTTAAAGAGGCGGAGAATGAATTAAGAAACCGCATTTCGAATGTATGGAATACTAATGTTTATGGAGAATATGCCTTAATGCCTTCTTTAAAATTGAGAGTATCTGCCGGTATCGTTAATAATATACTAAGAGCGGAATCGTTTGATAACTCTCAGACAAGGTCCGCCAATCCACGAGGGGCAACGGGGCAAAACGGTATGAACGGTTCTGTTATTTATACAGAAAGAAGCAGTTATGTAAATGAGAATACGCTTACGTTTAATAAAACCTTTCAGAAGACGCACCGGCTAACCGTACTTGCAGGAGCTACGGTGCAGGGAGATGCCAACAAACGTTACGGGAGTGCGGCCATACAGGTGCCTAATGAAAGCCTGGGCATCAATGGCCTGGATGAAGGCACACCCTATTCCATTACGGCATCCGCAACAAATAATACGCTGGCATCCCTGTTGGGAAGGGTAGATTACAGTTATCGATCAAAATACCTGGCTACTGCTTCTTTAAGGGCGGACGGCTCTTCTAAATTTAATACTGATCATAAATGGGCCTATTTCCCTTCTGCTTCCGTGGCCTGGAACTTTGCCAATGAGCCGTTTCTTGGAAACACCTCTTTTTCGGAAGGAAAGCTGCGGTTAAGCTATGGCGCCACCGGCAATAACCGGGTTGGAGATTTCGCTTATTTATCTGCCTTAACCCGGCCAATACAATATGCCTATGCGCCCAACAACACACTCATTACAGGCATTGTTCCTTCGGCTTTAGGCAATGCCAATCTTAAATGGGAAACAACTATCGAAACAAACCTGGGCATAGATCTTGGTTTTTGGAACCAGCGGGTTATGCTGACGGCCGATCTGTATCGCAAAAAAACAAATGATCTGTTGATCAATGCAGAAATACCTCTTTCATCAGGGTACGAGAGCGTTTATAAAAATATTGGAAAAACTGAAAATAAAGGATTAGAGCTGACTATTACCACGGTGAATTTTAAAAAACAAAATTTTTCATGGAACAGCAGTTTTAACATCGCTTTTAACCGCTCAAAAGTTTTGGCGCTTAACGATGGGCAACAGGAGATACTTACCAACGTGTCGTGGGAAAATACAGCCGGGTATGGGAATGTACCGGCTTACATTGCCCGTATTGGCCAGCCGGTGGGTATGTTTTACGGGCTGATATGGAACGGCAATTACCAGTACAGCGATTTTAATGAAACTTCGCCTGGTGTGTATGTGCTAAAGGACGATGTAGCTGATAACGGTACCGTAAGAAGCCAGATACAACCGGGTGATATAAGGTATAAAGACCTGGATGGGAACCTCACCATTGATAATAACGACCGGACTGTCATAGGAAATCCTAACCCGGATTTTATAGGAGGCTTCACTAATAATATACAATTCAAAAACTTTGATCTGAATATATTCTTCCAGTTTGTACAGGGCGGAGATGTATTGAATGCCAATAGAATTTATTTTGAAGGAGGCATTGGCAACACCAGGCCCGGATTTAATGAATTTGCTTCGTATGCCGACCGCTGGACTCCTGATAATCCCACTAACGAATATTTTAGAGCCAATGGGCAGGGCTCTCTCAGGGCTTATTCCACCCGCACAATAGAAGACGGTTCGTTTGTTCGCCTTAAAACTGTTGCGCTGGGGTACACTTTGCCTGCAAACCTGCTCAGAAGGATAAAGGTACAGAATGCCCGGTTCTACATATCTGCACAGAATTTATATACCTGGACAAAATATAAAGGAAATGACCCCGAAGTTTCGACCTATGACAGTCCATTGACGCCTGCATTTGATTTTTCTGCTTATCCAAGAGCGAAGAACATTGTAGCAGGTATTTCTATCACTTTATAATCTTATTTGCTGGTATCCGAAAAAAAATATTTATGAAACAATGGCCGTTTTTATTATTAGGAATATTGAGCCTTTGCTCCTGCAAAAAATACCTGGCAACCAAGCCGCAGGATTTTCTGGCGCCGGAAACATATTATAATACTGAAGCAGACCTTACCGCTGCATTAATGAGCGTATATGATGAGCTTGGAGATAAGGATGAAGGAACTTACTCCAGGAACCTGATAGTGGAGCTGGCGTTGCCCACCGATGAAGCTTATATGAGAACCACTACCAACTCAGCCGCCGCACCTTCTCTCTTTTATACAGCCGATGCTTCTATGACCCAGTTTCAAACCTGCTGGAGCAATTTGTATGTGGGAATCAACAGGGCCAACCTTTTATTAGAAAATATAGATAAGGCAGCGGTAAGCGATTCCGTTAAATCGGTCATTAGGGGAGAGGCGCTTTTTCTGAGAGCCTATTATCATTTTGTGCTGGTAAGCTATTGGGGAGATGTGCCTTTAAAATTGCATTCAACACAGTCTGCAGAAGACGTAGTGACGCCAAGAAGCCCGTCTGCAGCAGTTTACGCCCAGGTGATAGAAGATATGACGCAGGCAGAAACACTGGTACGAGACGTGGCAGCTATTGGTTTCAGCGGCCGTATATCTAAAACCGCCGTAGAGGGAGTGCTGGCAAGAGTTTGCTTGTTTGCCGCTGGTCGGCTGAAGCAGCCGGCTTATTATAAAGAAGCGAGGGATTGGGCCTGGAAAGTAATACAATCGGGTGAGCATACTTTAAACAGCAGTTATGCACAAATATTTATCAACCAGGCGCAGGATATATACGATATAGGGGAAAGCATGTGGGAAGTAGAATTTTATGGCAATGGTATCGGTACCTCTTATTTTGAAGCGGAGCGATTCGGCGCGGTAATTGGAATCAGAAATGATAATGAGATTCTTTATAATATGGGATGGCTGATTGCAACCGGTACGTTGTATAACTTATACGACACTGCTGACCTGAGACGGGATCGCTGTTTGTCAACTTTTTATTATTCGGGAAATAACACCGCCACCCATGTGTCCTATCCTGCTACCCTTAAATGGGGGCGGTATCCGGCAAAATGGAGAAGAGAGGAGGAACTGCAATCGCCTTTGGCTAAAAATTACGGCTCGGTCAACTTTCCTTTACTGCGGTATGCCGATGTATTGTTAATGTTTGCCGAGGCCGATAATGAATGGAACGGCGCACCTACACAGGAGGCTTACGATGCCGTTAACCAGGTTAGGAGAAGGGCGTATGGGAAATCGTTGAATACGGCGGATGCGGTTGCTGATGTGCCAACGGGCCTTACTTACAGCCAGTTTGCAGCTTTTATAAAAAATGAGCGTGCCCGCGAGCTGGCATTTGAAGGGATCAGGAAACTGGATCTGCTTCGCTGGGGTACGTTTATTTCTACTATGAAAAGCATGGTGGATAGTATCAATCTGAATGCGCCCACAAGCAGTAGCTATAGTTACAGCGGCAATGCTACCGCTCTGCTGCCTTATCAAAATGTTTCAGACAGGGACACCCTGTTTCCCATCCCTACCCTCGAAATGTCAGTAAACACAGCAATCACTAATAATAATCCTGGTTGGTAATAATCAAAAGTTGAAAAAATTAATATGAAAAAATGCCTTTTTAAACGTATCGCCCTTTTACTATGCTGTCATCTTACACTTGCTTGCCAGGGTCATTCCCAGGAGTGGCCCACTGTGCCGGATGTGGATTTGTCTAAGTTGCGCCCCGCCGATTTTGAGGACAGCGAGCTGGATATACCGTACTATTATAAGCATTTTCATACACTCGCCAATAGTATGGAGCAGTCTGGAACAAATAAAGGATTTATCAATTTAGCAGTATGGCGGAAACCACAGGACAATAAGCCCTCTAATGCCAGGATTATGGAAAATATTATTGCGTTAGCCTATTTCTACCATACAAAACGCCCCTGGAACAGCTACTATCATTCTGAGGCGGTGCGGGTAAGGCTGGAGGCTGCGTTAAACTTCTGGTGCAGCCTTCAAAACAAAGATGGAAGGTTTAGTGAATATGGGCCTCAGCAATGGAATCTTGCAGCAACCAGCTTTGCAGCAAAGTTTATAGGGCAAACATTGGTGATTTTAAAAGAAGAAGCCCAACTGGATACTCTTTTAATGAGTCGTGTAAAAGAGGCTGTCCGGAAAGCAATTATGGCCGGGTTTACTAACAAAGAATTATACGATTATGGAAGAAATTACACCAATCAGTACACCAACTTCTGGGCAGGGGCATCTGCTTACCTGTCTGTTTTTCCAGATAAAGCGATAGCAGATTTGCTCAAAGAAAGTATAACAAAATCGGCCGCTGATTTTCAAAGCCCCGCCGGTTTTTTCTATGAAGCAAACGGAACCGATTTCGGATATAATATAGGAACCTATCATTCTAATTTGTGGATCACTTATCATTATTATAGATACTCTGAATTGGTTGCTTATTGTTTGGAAGAGGAAGAAAAGTTTTGTAACTGGCTTCAATACAATGCACTTAAGGAACCCGGCAGTAATACTTATTTTCTGAATCATGCCATTGAATTGAGGCAGCAGGCACCTGTTTTAAGGGATTATATTAGGGAAGTTCCTCTTAGCGAAAAAACGCCCCTGTTAAGGGCTTTTCAATTCTCAAAACAAGAAATAATACAAATGACAGAGAAGAAACGGAGGCTGCTGGAAAAGAACTGGCCTTCGGTACCGCCCTTGCAGGAGGGGGATCCGTTTGCATACAACCCCTACTTTTTTCTCCTTAAGGAGCTGTATCGCTGGGCGCCGGATGAAGCGCAAAAAGAAGCGGCTGTCCGAAAGCTTTCTTACCTTGCCAGCGATCATTTCATTTACCAGAAATCAGACACCAGAAATCCCCTGGTATTTACATATGTCCGAAAGCCTGCTTATTATGCCGCTTTTAATGCAGGTGTGCATTTGGGTAAACAGCAGCGGTATGGTATAGGGCTTTTATGGAACCAGGCTGCCGGAACTTTTCTGCAGTCGCAAAGCAACTCCGATACGCTTGCCTGGGGAACCGCTGCCGGCGATACTTTATATGAAGCAGGGAATATAAATGCTCGTTATACAATAGATGGCCGGGTAATCTCTCCCAAACCGGGTATAGATCAGGAATGGAAAACGGGGACGCTTTCCGTATCTTATCCGCTGGGAACACAGGGCGTAAAAACGATTTGCTTTGCACAGGATACTATTTTAGTGTCTGTAACACATCAATTGCCTTTTGTAGAAAGCCTGCCATTTTTGGTGGGAAATGATGATGCGCTGCAAATTATCCGGCCGGGTCTTGCTGTTCTGTCTAAGAATAATCATGCCATCCGGATAATCTACGACCCTGCCTCAAAAGCCGATATCTTAAGATCAACTATTCGTTCTGGCGGAAAACAAATCCAGGTGCTGCGTATTGCGAGCCGGGAGCAATTGAGTTATGCTATTACCTTATCCAATTAATTCTTAATTGTACTGATCATGAGAAGTTATATTTTACTGTTCATTTATGGTGCTCTGCCGTTGTGGTTATTTTCACAAACACCCGGAAGTGCGCGAGAGATCACTTGCCGGGTTGCAGATGGTATCATTAAAAATACTTCTTTCCTGTTTAAAGACACTCAAACAGGAGCCAGCTATTCTTCCTTAAATACCGTTTCTATTGATAATCCATTACAGGCAGAAAGCCCGTATAACAAATGGGAATATTGGAATGGAGTAATGCTTAACGGAATGTTGCAGCTTAACGAAAGCATTCAACAAAAAAAATACAGCGACTATGTTTTTAAATGGGTTGATTTCGTGTTCAGCAATGTTTCTTTTTTTAAGCAACGGTATGACCAGGGTAAAAAGACAGAATGGCTATATTTTTTCCGGATGAGTAAGCTGGATGACTGTGGCGCCCTTGCTTCGGCATTGGTAAATGTCAATAGTATCGTGAATAAGAGCGACTATGGGGCGTATCTGCAAAAAACAGGCAACTATATTCTCAAAAAGCAGTACCGGTTCCCGGATAGCACCTTATGCAGGAAAGAACCCAGGGAAATGACACTTTGGGCAGATGATCTCTATATGAGCGTTCCTTTCCTGGCAAGAATGGGAAGGACTACCGGTAATAAGATTTATTTTGAAGATGCTATCCGCCAGGTATTAAACTTTAACCACTATTTATACGACAATGCAAGCGGACTCTATTTTCATTGTTATTACAATGATGTGAATAACAATGGCGTAGCTCATTGGGCTCGATGCAACGGATGGCTTGCCCTGGCACAGGTAGAGCTGTTAAACAATTTGCCGGTGAATCATCCTTTCAGAGAAAAACTGATTGGGCTGCTGCTCAGGCAGATTATAGGGTTTTCCAGGTACCAGGATACTTCGGGGCTATGGCGACAGTTGTTGGATAAGGAGGACTCCTATTTGGAAACTTCTGCTACGGCCATGTTTGTGTATGCAGTAGCCCGGGCTGTGAATCAAAAATGGATTGCGCCTTCTTACCTGCAGATTGCGATAGATGGTTGGAAGGGCCTTTGCAGCAAAATTACGGAAGACGGGCAGTTGCAGGATGTTTGCATAGGTACCGGTATCCAGGATAATATCCGGTTTTATTACAACAGGCCCAAAAAATTGAATGATCTGCATGGGCTGGGACCTTTTCTGTTAGCCGGTAGCGAAATGATTAAAGTAGAAGAACAACATAAACAATAAATCATTATAGAATATGAATAGACGATCCTTTATTACCAATAGTGCAGTGTTGGCCTTTACCATGGCAAACTTTCCGGATGCTGCAGCGTGGATGAAAAGCAATAAGTTGCCTCCCGTTCGGCGAATTACCCAAGGGCCTAAATTCCACTGGTTTGGATATTACGATAAGTGGCAGATAGATGCCTCTAACCGCTATGCGCTGGGTATGGAAGTTGATTTTGAAGGACGAAGCCCGAAACCGGATGATGTTATAAAAATTGGAATGATTGATTTACAGGATGGCGATAAATGGATCGAATTGGATGAAACAAAGGCCTGGTGCTGGCAACAGGGTTGCATGTTGCAATGGCTGCCTGGCTTGCCGAACGAAATTATATGGAATGACCGGACGGAAGGAAAATTTGTCAGCCATATAATGAATGTAAAAACACGACAAAAAAGAACCATTCCCTGTCCCATATATACCGTTAGCCTGGACGGGAAATGGGCGTTGAGCACTGATTTTTCCCGTATAGCCGATATGTATCCCGGTTATGGTTATGCAGGCATTCCGGATCGTAACAAAGATGTTTTAGCTCCGGAAGACAGTGGTATCTGGAAAGTAAACCTTCAAACAGGGCAGGCGTCTCTGCTGATTTCTGTGGCACAGGCGGCAGCCATCGCTAATCCGTTGGATGCAGACTTTCGGGAAGCTAAACATTATTTTAATCACCTGTTGGTTAATCCCGGCGGTAATCGTTTCGTGTTTTTACACCGATGGAAATATGCTGAAGCGGAGAAGAATGAGCGATACAAGGATGTGGGAGGTTTTGGTACAAGAATGATTACTGCGGCTGTAGATGGAAGCGATCTTCGGATAATAGACCCTTTTAATTACACTTCTCATTTTATATGGAAAGGCAACCGGCACATACTGGCGTGGACACGCCTTCCGGAAAAAGGAGATGGATTCTTTTTGTTTGAAGACGCGTTAAAGGGAGACGTCCGTCAGGTTGGAAAAGATGTTATGACAGTTAACGGTCATTGTACTTATTTACCGGGCGACCAGTGGATATTGAATGATACCTATCCCCGGAAAGGCGACCGGTACCAAATACCTTATTTATACCAGCCTGAAAAGAATCTAAGAATTGATCTTGGCAACTTCTATGCCCCTCCCGAATATAAAGGTGAATGGCGATGTGATACCCATCCCCGCCATGCCCCTAATGGGAAAATGGTAATTATAGACTCTGCCCATGAAGGCATGGGGCGGCAGATGTACCTGATAGATATCAGTCAAATAGTTTAAATAGCTCAATTAACTTTTATGAAGATTATTAACGTATGCCTGATAATATTGTTGCTGTCTTGTTGGAATGCCCGGGGACAGGATCACCTTATACAGCACATTTGGGGGAGAACATTGCTGAGCCTGAATGGGAAGTGGAATTATATCGTAGATCCTTATGAAAGCGGATTCTATAATTACAGGCGGGAACCATTTGATCAGTCTCCGGCTAAAAAAGGGGGCTTTTATGAAGATCGTACGCCCGCTGCTAAGAATGACCTGGTTGAGTATGATTTTGACCGTTCCCCTACTTTACAGGTGCCTGCCGACTGGAATTCACAGTACAATGAACTGAAGCTTTATGAAGGAACGGTTTGGTACAGAAAGAAATTCGATATGCAACCCAAATCCGGCAGGCGATATGTATTGTATTTTGGCGCGGTCAATTATGAGGCCCAGGTATATCTTAACGGGACAAAACTGGGCATCCATGAAGGAGGGTTTACGCCTTTTCAATTTGAGATAACCGGCCTGTTGAAAAACGGGGAGAATATCATTACAGTGAAAGCGGATAATACCCGGAAGAAAGATGGAATCCCGTCTGTTAATACGGATTGGTGGAATTACGGAGGGATTACAAGAGATGTATGGATAACGGAATTACCGGAAACCTATATTAATGACTATCACATCCAGGTAACCCGGTCTGAACCGGGGCTCATTAAAGGTTATGTATATCTGAACGGCAAATCTGCAGGCAAACAGGTGCATATATCAATTCCCGAAGCCCGGAAGCAGGAAACGGTGACTACCGATGCTTCAGGCAAAGCAGTTTTCGAAATGCCGGCTGCTGACCTGATCGCCTGGACCCCGGAGCAGCCAAAGCTTTATAAGGTGATTATAAACAGCGGGGAGGATACCGTTAGCGACCGGATCGGTTTCAGAACGATGGGCGTAAAAGGCCAGGACATCCTGCTGAACGGTAAGCCGGTTTTTTGGCGTGGCATATCTCTTCATGATGAGAACCCGCTGATCCCCGGCCGGTTGCGATCGGCAGAGGATATGCGGATGTTGTTGCAAATGGCAAAGGAGCTGCACTGCAACTTTGTAAGGCTGGCGCATTATCCGCATAACGAAGAGATGTTGAGATTGGCAGATGAAATGGGGTTAATGGTATGGGCCGAGATCCCGGTATACTGGGCTGTTTCATGGGAACACGAAGCCACCTGGCAGAACGCAGCACAACAATTAACAGAACTGATTGAACGGGATAAGAACAGGGCCAGTGTAGTCGTTTGGTCTGTTGGAAATGAAACCCCGTTGGGTGCGGCACGTTTTCAGTTTATGAGCCGTCTGGTGCAAAAAGCCCGGTCTCTCGACAGCTCCCGGTTAATAAGTGCTGCGTTAGAAGTGCGAAGAGAAGGTAAGCGCATCCTTGTAGATGATTCTCTTGCAGAAAAGCTGGACATTGTGAGCATAAATGAATATGGAGGCTGGTATTGGGGAAAGCCGGAGGAACTTTCATCTTACCAGTTCGAAATTAAGTATCATAAGCCGGTAGTGATTTCAGAGTTTGGCGCCGATGCGCTTGCAGGATACCACAGTACTACCGCCGATCGGTGGAGTGAAGAATACCAGGAATCCGTTTACCGGCAACAATTAAGGTGGCTGCCTGCCCTCCCTGGTCTGAGAGGAATCATACCCTGGGTATTAATGGACTACCGATCTCCTCGTCGCCTTCATCCCGTCTATCAGAACTTTTGGAACAGAAAAGGACTAATCAATGAAACAGGCCAAAAGAAAAAAGCCTTTACAGTAGTGCAACAGTTTTATAAAGAAATGGACAAAAAATATCAATGATGAAAAAACAATCGTACCATATAAGACATATTACTGCAATGGTGATTGCCTGTCTTTTTATTGGTAATCTGTCAGCACAATCCAAAGATAGTATGGTATATAAACCGGTTGAATGCCCACCGGGGTTTACGTCCCAACTGGATGTAGTATATACAAAAGCGGCCGGATGGGAAGGGAAAATGGATATCTATTTGCCCCCTAAGGGGAAAACTCCCGTTCCGCTGGCTATCAGCATACATGGTGGCGGATGGAATCATGGCACCAAAGAAGTGGTGAACAGGTTTAATCTTTTCTTTGACAGGGGATATGCTGTGGCTAACATAGAATACCGTCTTACCGGGCAGGCAACAGCCCCGGCAGCTGTTGAAGATACCCGTAGTGCCCTTATTTATTTAATACAGCACGCACAGCAATTGAATATAGATATTCATAAAATTGTGTTGGTTGGAAGCAGCGCCGGTGGCCATCTTGCCTTAATGGGCGGGTTATTGGGCAATGACCATCGCTTTGATACGCATTGTGCCGGTGTGGTTCCTGTTAAAGTGGCCGCTATTATTGATAACTATGGCATTACCGATGTATGGGATTGGGGATATGGCGTTGCCCGCAGCCATTCTGCGATTAACTGGTTAGGAGATAAAGCTAAAGACCACGACTTTGCAATGTCTGTTTCGCCGCTTTCCTACATAAACAAGAATAGCCCGCCGGTATTTATTGTTCATGGAGATGCTGATGCGGTAGTTCCTTATCAGCAATCACAGGAACTTCATAAAAAATTGCTGGCGTCTGGTGTGAAAACCAGGTTTATAACGGTTCCGGGCGGGCATCATGGTAAATTCACTGCTGAACAAAATTCAGGGATAAATAAAGAGATCATTCGTTTTTTAAAGGAGCTGCATTTATGAGAGGATGTATAAAACGGGAAGAAAATACTGACGAAGCAGCTGATTTGGCAGCTTATCGGGCATCTGATGGGCCTACTGGTATTGACATGAATAGTAAGGGCATATTTTTCCCGGGGTTTAGGATAAGCTTATCGGCCCTGTTAAAAAAGACAGTTTTTACGCTGCTCATCTTTTTATCCGTTGCAGTGACTGCGCAACAAATCGATAAAAGCCGGCTGTCGTTCTGGAATTACAAACTCGGTTTTGAAGAACGGGTAAATGATCTTGTCAGCCGTCTTACTTTAGAAGAAAAAGTAGCACAAATGCTAAATCATGCTCCGGCTATCGACCGGCTGGGCATACCGGCTTACGACTGGTGGAACGAGGTGCTGCACGGCGTTGCAAGAACGCCCTATCATACTACGGTGTATCCGCAGGCTATAGCAATGGCTGCTACATGGGATACAACATCCTTGTACATTATGGCCGGGCAAAGTGCGCTGGAGGGCAGGGCTGTTTATAACAAAGCTATTGAAGAGGGGAAAGCTTCTGAAAGATACGTGGGACTGACTTACTGGACACCTAATGTCAATATATTTCGTGATCCGCGGTGGGGACGAGGGCAGGAAACTTATGGCGAAGACCCTTTTCTTACGGCTATGCAGGGAAAAGCATTTGTAAGGGGCCTTCAGGGCGAAGACGCCAAGTATTTAAAAGCAGCAGCCTGTGCCAAACATTATGCTGTTCACAGCGGCCCGGAACCCATAAGGCATTCGTTTGACGTGGAGGTGAGCGATTATGATTTATGGGACACTTATTTACCTGCCTTTAGAGAGCTTGTAACAAAAGCAGGAGTTGCGGGAGTAATGTGTGCCTATAATGCTTTTCGCAAAAAGCCCTGTTGTGGCAGTGATCAACTGATGGTTGATATTTTGCGTAACCAATGGAAATTTAAGGGGTATGTAACTTCTGATTGCGGAGCAATAGATGACTTTGTAGCGTATCATAAAACACACCCCAATACCGAAGCTGCTGCTGTTGATGCTGTAATGAGCGGTACGGATGTAGAATGTGGCAACAGCGCTTACCTGACACTTATCAATGCTGTTAAAACAGGTAAAATTTCAGAAAAATATATTGATGTTTCGGTAAAGCGGCTGTTTATGATACGTATGAGGCTGGGTATGTTTGATCCTGCATCTATAGTAAAATATGCGCAAACGCCAGTGTCAGTTTTAGAAAGCCCTGCACATCAGGCGCATGCGATGAAAATGGCGCAACAATCCATCGTTCTTTTAAAGAACGACAATAATACCTTACCTCTCAGCAAATCAATAAAGAAAATAGCAGTAATAGGGCCTAATGCAGATAATCGTATTTCTGTATTAGGAAATTATAACGGCACTCCTTCAAAAGTTGTAACAGTACTGGATGGCATCAAAGCTAAGCTGGGAAAAAATACTGAAGTGGTTTATGAGCAGGCCATCAATTTTACTAATGATGCCATGTTAAAAATTTCTGATATGCAGAACCAGTATACTTATGAAGAAAAACCGGGGTTTAAGGCCGAATATTTTTCAAATAAGGATCTAAAAGGGAAGCCGGTTGTAGTGGTGCAGGAAAAAGAACTAAACCACTTTTGGCAGGAGGGTGAAACGGTCTATGGCAAATTGCCCGGGAATGATTTCTCTGCCCGCTACACAACCAATTTCAAACCTCAGAACGATGGTGAAATTACATTTGAGCTCGAAGCAGATGATGGGTATCGTTTTTGGGTTAATGACAAACCGGTTATTGATGCATGGGAAAAAAACAGGTGGGGCGCCCGTACTTATAAGATGACCGTTGAAAAGGATACTGTGTATAAATTGACGCTTGAATACTGGCAGGGCGGCTGGAAAGCGAATGTGAGGCTAAGCGCAGGCAATTATGAGAAAACAGATTTTAAAGCTTTAGCCCGCCGTATCAAGGATGTGGCCGCCATTGTATTTGTAGGAGGCATTTCCCCGCAGTTGGAAGGGGAAGAAATGCCGGTGAACTATCCGGGATTTAAGGGCGGCGACAGAACAACTATTATGTTGCCTGCCGTACAAACGGAGTTAATGAAAGCTTTGCAGAAGACAGGGAAACCGGTGGTGTTTGTAATGATGACGGGTAGCGCTATTGCAACGCCATGGGAAAGTGAAAATGTTCCGGCAATTGTAAATGCGTGGTACGGAGGTCAATCGGCAGGTACTGCTATTGCAGATGTGTTGTTTGGCGATTATAATCCTGCTGGCCGCTTACCGGTAACATTTTACAAAAGTGATGCGGATCTTCCCCCGTTTGAAGATTACAGTATGGCACACCGTACCTATCGTTATTTTACAGGAACACCGTTATATCCATTCGGATATGGACTAAGTTTCACAAATTTCAATTACAGTAATTTAAAAATTCCCGATTCAGTAAAGACTGAAACTGTTATTCCTGTAAGTGTTACTGTAACCAATACCGGAAGTTATGATGGTGAAGAGGTGGCTGAACTTTATATATCTTATCAGGATGCTTCACTACATGCTCCCAAAAGAGCATTAAAAGGTTTTCAACGTATTGCATTAAAACGGGGCGAGAGCAAATTAGTGAAATTTTTTTTAGATGCGGAAACACTGGCAATCCCCAATGCTAATGGTCAAATGATTCATCCGAAAGGCAAGCTATTGATAAGCGCCGGGGGTGGTCAGCCCGGTACTTCCCTTAAAACAACCAGTAATGTTGTGCAAAAAATTATTTCTGTTAATTAAAATACACATGATGAAATTTCTTGTAACAGCAACGGTAAAAAGAAATACGGATGGTTCATATAGAAAAAATGAGCAAGTGATAAATAAGCAGATTAAAACCAAACAAAACTAAAGTATAAATGAAATTTTCAGGTATCCGGTGGTATATTATTGCACTGATTTTTTTATCTACGGTCATAAATTTTATTGACAGGAGCACTATCAATATCTTATGGCCTTACATCCATGAAGATTTTGGGATTTCTGTGAACGACAGCAAAGAGGCGTTAGCTTTTATAACCTCCTTTTTCTTAGTAGCCTATGCCGTCGGTCAAACATTTTGGGGAAAGATAATGGATGTGATCGGCACACGTATAGGACTGTCTTTAGCTATCATAGGCTGGAGTATCGCCATAGGTTTGCACGCGGTTTGCCGGTCTTTAAATGCTTTTGCATTATGCCGGTTCCTGTTAGGCTTTAATGAATCCGCTAACTGGCCGGGAGCAACCAAAAACAATGCAGAATGGTTCCCGGTAAAAGAAAGGGCTATAGCCCAGGGAATTTTTAATGCAGGCTCCTCTATAGGAACAGTTGTTGCCGCACCATTGGTGGCAGCATTATATCTTTCTTATGGTTGGAGAATTACCTTTGTGATGATTGCGGCGTTAGGTCTTTTATGGATCGTGCCATGGTTGTATTTTAATAAGCCCGGAGGTCCTCAAAAGCACCCTTGGATCACTGCACGGGAACTGGAATATATCGAACAGCAATCAAAGCAGAACCAGCCGCAAAATGAGATGCCATCAATATCTTATAGCTGGAAGCAACTGCTCGGGTTCCGGCAAACCTGGGCAATTCTTATTTCCAGGTTTTTAATTGATCCCGTATGGTGGCTGTTTATTACCTGGCTTCCAACACTGCTAAAGCAGCAATACGCTTTTGATATTAAACAGGTAGGGGCATTTTCCTGGTTGCCGTTTGTTGTGGCTGCCTTTGGGGGTATTGGAGGGGGTTTATATTCCTCATTTTGCATTAACCGGGGCGAAAGTGTTATTAAAGTACGCAAAAAATCGTTAGCCATCGGCTCTGTTTTGATGTTAATCAGTCTTACTATAATTGCTTGCTTTATAGAAGATATGCAGCAAAATACCACGCTGTTAATGGCGCTTATTTCAGCCACACTTTTTGGATTCCAGTTTCTGATCAGTAATCTTCAAACGTTACCATCAGATTATTTTCATGGAAAGAATGTTGGCATTGTGGCCGGCATGGCAGGGTCTTCAGCTGTATTGGGCACCGTTTTAACCACCTGGCTAATTCCATATATCACCCGTCACAGCTTTCAGTCGTTTTTTGTACTGGGGGCACTATTAGTACCACTCGCCTGGGGCGTTATTGCCTTTTTGGCGAAACCAAAAAATCAAACCAATGAATGAACCGATACGTTTGCTGCCCAACAGGGTTTGGCGCACTTATACAGGAGGAAAACAGCTCGATAAATTTCTCGGGGCAAGTACTCAACAAGACAGCAATTATCCGGAAGATTGGATTGCGTCTTTAACCCCGGCAGTTAATATTGGCCGGGAACATTATGCAGATGAAGGTCTTTCAAAAATTCATTTCGCAGGAGAAAAAATATTATTGCTGGACTATATTAAAAAAGACCCGGTTGCAATGCTGGGGAAAGAACATTATTATCGTTATGGTATTGCTACAGGCTTTTTACTAAAGTTTCTGGATGCAGCTATACGATTACATATTCAGTGCCATCCCACTGTTCAGTTTTCCAAAGCAAGGTTGGATAGTAATCATGGAAAGACAGAGGGATACTACATATTGGATATCAGGGAGTCTGTTTCTGATCCGTATATTTACATGGGATTTCAGCATCCTCCCCAAAGAGCCGATTTCAAAAAGGCAGTAGAAGAACAGGATATTTCTTTTTTGGAATCCTGCTTTGAAAAAATACCTGTAAAAAAAGGGGATGCGTTTTATGTTCCCGGAGGGCTTCCCCATGCGATCGGGGCAGGGGTGCTGATGATTGAAATTATGGAGCCAACAGATTTTGTAGCAAGATTTGAATTCGAAAAGGCAGGATATACTTTACCTGAGCCCGCCCGGTTTATGAACAGGGGAATTGATTTTGCGCTGGACATGCTTGATTTTTCAGAAATCTCATTAGAAGAAGTGTATGAAAATTTCTTTGTCAACCCCGAATTAATTGCTGAAGAAAGATCATACACAGAAAGGGCCATCTTTCGAAATGATATTACTCCTTATTTCAGATTGCACGCTATTGACATCAATGGCACTTATACGCTCAAAAAGAAAGGGTTCTGTGTATTAATGATTATTGAAGGTTCCGGACGGCTTATCTCAAATAACCAGGTCATTGTTGCCTCTAAGGGAGATAAATTCTTTATTCCGGCTGCCGCTGATCAATTGGATTTGATTTCTGAAGGCCATGTTTCAATAGCTGTAGCGATGCCGCCTGGTATATTGTAAAATTTATAGTATTCTTCTTCTTACAGAAAGTCTCTGCATAAACAATTATCCAATCAGAAACATTACCTGTAAAGCCTTTGTGATTGGAATTGTGCCTTTGCAGACGTTTATCCAGATCATCGCCCGTAAATCCAATATAATATTTATCTCTGGACGACGAGTATAAGATGTAGACGTAAAACATAGGATAATAAAAAACCCCGCAAATCTGCAGGGTTTTAGTGGGAGTTGACGGGCTCGAACCGCCGACCCTCTGCTTGTAAGGCAGATGCTCTGAACCAACTGAGCTAAACTCCCGATATTTCAAATATCCTTGTTTGTAAAGGGAGTGCAAAAATAAGGGAACAGTTTTAAATATTCCAAATAAACCATAAAAAATTTTTATTGATATTGCAGCCATGTCAAATTACTATTGCGATTTTATAAAGGGCAAAGGGAAAGATTCTGTACATCAGCATTATCATGACCATGAATATGGGTTCCCCTTAGAGTCTGACGATGAATTATTTGCCAGGCTGGTGCTCGAGATCAACCAGGCGGGCCTTAGCTGGGAAACCATTCTTAAAAAGAAAGAGCATTTCTATAAAGCCTTTGATAACTTTAATATTGACAAGGTAAGCTGTTATACACAGAAAAAATTTGATGCCCTTATGCAGGACGCAGGTATCATCCGCAACCGGCTTAAAATAAACGCGGCCATCGAAAATGCCAAAACGATTAAAACGCTACAAAAAGAATTCGGCTCATTTAAAAACTGGCTCGATCAGCACCATCCCAAAACAAAAGAAGAGTGGACGAAGCTGTTTAAAAAAACGTTCAGGTTCACAGGTGGGGAGATCGTAAATGAATTTTTAATGAGTACCGGTTACCTGCCCGGGTGCCATAGGGAGGACTGTCCTGCGTATAAAAAGATCGCAAAGCTAAAACCAATGTGGATGCGTAGGTCCTGATCCGGCACATTAAACTTCGTTGCCTTGTACAGACAGGATCTGGTCGAACATCAAGCCACTCCAGCCTTCACCTTTACCGGTAGTTTTAGTGCGGCCTATCCATAAATAGGTTTTCCCATTCAGCCAGCGGGTACGTTTATAGGTGCGTGTTACTATAACACCGGCCCGTGGCACTTCTTCTTCTTCAATAAAATGTACGGGTTGCTGTTCGGTCAATATGCTTCCTGTTGGCAGCGGCGCGTTAGGTATCCTGGCTCTTTGCAGGCGTATCTCCTGTTCGCTGGTTTCTTTATGTACAGGAATGAACGGTATCCAGTTCTCCGGAACGCTGGTACCCAAAAGATATCTTATTTTGGCTTCAGGATCTGCCGGCACAAAATTTTGATCATACCTGGTGAGACTGGATTTTATCTGCCTGCTTCCACCAGCGCCTGATGGCACAATGCTTTCAATAGCCCAAACCATATTTGTCATTTCATCGCGCATAAAATTAATTTTTTCGAGGGGCTCGCTTTGCTGGAGTTTTAATGCCGAAGGTGCCAGGTAAAAACGGTTTCGCGATAAGGTATTGTTTTGTATTTCAGTATGGCGAAAGCAGGCAAACTCATGCCAATTCATTTCAGGATCTTTGAACGTTGGCTCTATCAGGATATTTTGTCCGAAGATGTCGGTTACCATAATCTCTTTCACTTCACAAAATGTATTTGTTTTTAACAGGTAGGGCAGTACAAACCAGTCGTTGGAATAGGTAAGGCCATATTCTGCCAGCAATATAGACAGGAGCCCGCTGGTACCGGTCTGGATCTTTCCAAAATCGACGCGGCTGTCTTCCATTTGCCAGAACCTTGGATGCGGCATGCCTGCATACTGCAGTGGGGTAGGGATGAAGCTTTGTACTACTTCGGCAAAATTGTCCTGGGTTGTATTACCGGGTGTGGCAATGGTGGTGTTTTCATCAAACGATAACCAGTCAATTTTCCCGGAGGCATATTCATTTGCTTCGAGCCGGGTTTTTTGCCGGCCTTCTATAAGTGGTAACTCCATCGCAAAATTATATTCCATACGGTCGGGCCTCCATGCCGGTTGGCCTGTGGAGGGTAAGTGATAAAGATGCGTATACCACTGGATAAACTGACCGGAGATATCTTTGTTGATCGTATCTATATCTGCATCTGTTACTGAAGGTAAAGTTTTTACAAAGGTTCCAAAGCTGCCGTTATTAATCTCCTCCATAATTTTAAATCCATTAGGAAAAGCGCCACCTGTGCATTGAGATAAATAGATGGCTTCTTTGTCATTTGCATTGATGCTTTCGGCGATAGGATAATTCCCTGTAAAAGCATCTTTAAATACGGATAAGCCGGCTGCATCCAAAAGTTTTAAAAACTGTCGCCCCATTTGCAGGCACAGATAATAATCCGGTTTTAATGTTTCGCTTTCCACTATGGGTTCCAGCGGGTTTTGAGCGGCATTGAATGGAGCGGGTGTTCCTTCATTGAAATGGATGATTTCCGGCTGCTGATGTTCTGCCAGTATTTTTGCCTGGAAAGCAGTTGCTGCATCTTCTCCCTGGAACTCGCCAAACTGCCACTGCCGGCAAAGCATCCAGAGGGGATCGGCTATTTCCGCTCTCAGGCTTCTGTCAAATTCATCAGTGCGGGGCAGCCCCTCAAGCCTGTTGCGGTTAGAGATAAGCGGTTTGGTAAATATATAGTCAGGCAAATTAGCCGCAACAGATACTTTGTATTTACTGAAAGAGGTGAGTTCTATGGCCATAATAATATTTTTAATTCCATTTTTTATATAACTGCAGGTTGGCTGCAGTAGCTATTTTCAAAAATTTATCGCTCAGCAAAAGATAATCGAGAGACACATTGGCCTCATTTACATCAAACGAAGCTACCGTCATGGGGAGCAGTACGCTTAATGCTGTATGTTCTATAATATGGTCGGGTTCTACGGCTCTCGATTTTGCACGGCGTAATGTATCTGATAATACGCCCTGTAATACATCCCAGTCCCATTTGCCACTTCCGGTAGGTTCAATGGCCACGATCACACTTTGCGGTGCGCATGCATTGGGCTGGTTATAATGATAGGCAACGCCGGTTACTTCTTCATCAATAGGAATTTTTTCAGTCCATTCGTCAATAATAATCGCCGATTGGGAGCTGGCGGTTTTAGTGGCAGCTGCACCATTTATAGACAGGGCAATGGTGTCTTCCATAATATTGAAGGGCGATCCGTTGTATTCCTGTGGAAACTCAAATCCCAGCCAGCTGTCATCGGGCCTGAAAGGCACCTGTGCCATTTTGAAAATAATTTCGGAGCCTGTAGCCGCTTCAGACATGATACGCACTGTTTCAAGCCCGGCCACTGCTTTGCGTATTCTCGAAACGGACTGGAGCCAGCTTTCTTTATTTACAGCATCGCTGTTATTGTTTACTTTTTGTATGTAAGACAGCAGCTGTTTCTCATCACTAAATGTTTTATCAAGTATGTCGGGGTTGCTGTATTTGAATTGTGGCAGGGGTACGAAATCATCGCCCAAAACGGTTTTGGCAGCAGCCGTGTATAAATTCAGTTTGTTGGTTATATTAATTTCGGCCTGTGCTGCTGATAATGTGCCGGTTGCTTTTTTTATTTTCTCATCAATGATCTTCCAGGTATTAAATGTTTTTTCCAGCAGTTCTTGTTTGCTTTGCCTGGTTATAAGGGTTAAATTTTCGGGGTAAGCCAGCTGCACGCCATAGCCTGTGGTCATTATCTGGAAATTGGTAACGGCATCAATGGCTTCATTGTTCAGGTCTAACAGATCGTACCTGCTTTTTTCGCCTGGCTTCCCGAGCAATATTGTAAAGAATGCCTCAAATGTTTCGGGGTTAAACTCATCTTTCGGCAGGTTATCATTGGGAGCTGTTTTATTAAACAGCGTAAATTCGTTTGCAAGGTTGTTTAATGCCTGGCTGATGCGCTGATCCAGCTCGCTGAAGTCAATTCCGGTCTCATTTACCTGAATGTTTTCCGTCTTCTGTTTGGAAGCAAAATCTTTGGCGTTGGCAGCACGGGCATTGCCAAGCAGTATTTTCAGGTTTCTTAAAAGCGGATAAATGCGGGCTAAAGAAACTTCAGGTGCTTCGAGGTGCTCCGGTTCAAAACTGATTGAAACCGATGTGGAGGGCTCGGGCTTTTCCGACTTCCTGTAATAAAAGGCAATCCTGCTTTCCAGTTCTGTAGCACCTCCTGCAAGGTCTTCGGGAATGATATATACCAGGTCGATGGGTTGCATATTCAAATCGGCCAGGCTGATTGTTTGAGCGCCGGTTTCATTTCCTTTTTCATCTAATGCGGCAGCGGTACAAATAATATTTTCCGGGTTGCCGATCAATTGCGACAGCCATTGATTAAGGCCCGGCTCAAACGCCGATCTTGGCGATGCTTTTTCGGGCCAGCCACTGCCCGCTGTTGCTGCAGCAATATCTGTATCAAAATGTACAGTGATGCGGTGTGTATAGGTAAGCAGGCTCGATCGCGGGGTATCGGTTACCTGTATTTCCGGCGGGGTATCGGCCAATAAAGTTGCATTCAGCACGCTGGAAGTTCTGTCCTGGTTGCCTTGCGTAAGCTGGTAAGCGCTTTCGGCGAGTAAAAGATCGTTGCAGGCATCCAGTGTGTCGGCCAGTTTGTCTTTTATTTTCAATACCGCTCCCTGTAAACCGGTATCGGTCACAATGCTGAGTATTTCTGCGGAAGGCGCTCTCAGTACTTTTAACCCGTTTACAACCGGGTAGACCCCGATGGTTTCCTGTGCTTCGGCTGCACCCTGCTGTGGAATAGAAATATTTTCCACATCGTACTTATTCCGGAATTCATAAATGTACTGGTTAAGGTTGCCTTTACCACTGGTTGTAAAGTCGTGTAGGGCCCGTTCAAACTGGTAACCCAGTAATACTTCGATAGTTTGACCGTTGCTTACTCCTTTCAGTATATTTAAGGCATTTCTTGTTCTTTCGCTGGATAAGTTAATGGCAAATGCATCCGGGTTAGACCGGTCTGCATGATTTTTATAACCGGCCAGCAGTAAGCCCATTGCCGTAGCATGGTTGAGTGAGGGAACATGTGTAAAGCCGGCATTCTCTTTCAGTTTAAAAGGCGCCATACCATTTGCAGGCTTTAGCTTTTCGGGTACTGATGTTAAAGCCACTGCTGTATGTGTTTCGGCTTTTAAATTTTCAACCCAGCCGTAAGCGCCTATATATACTCCGGTTGGTGTAGCGTTCCTATTGGTTAACGCCCTGCGGGTAAAAAGCCCGGTTTGCCAGGCGTCCAGCCTGTAAGCGCACAGATCGGTGAAAGCACTTAAGTTTTTTTGTAATTCGGCAGTGGATAATGTTGAAAGCGCCGCCATGGCTTTCTTCATGCCGGGTATATAAGGGTTGGTACGTAAGCCCGATGTGCTTAAAAGATAATCGGCAATATTCCCCCTGATCGCCGCAAACTTGGTATTGTCCAGTTTTTGAGGCTCACCTCTTAAAAATTCGTATGTAGTAAGATCGGGCGCATTTTTATTAAAGTTGTACAGGCTTTTCTCAAAAACTGCTGCATTAATGGTGAGCTTGTTATCTGTATAAAATTTTGTCCCGGTTTGCATCAGTTCGCTTAGTAAGGAATGCCGTAACAGCAGGCACAGTAAGGTTCTGGGAGGTTTGTCTCCGTCAAAGTTTACAGTTTCCAATGCAGATAGCGTGGCTTTCTGGGCCATCCAGGCAATATAATTAAGTTGTGATTTGGGCAGGAGTGGTAAAAATGTTGTATCAGATACCGCAACATCGGGCAGCACTAATTTTTTATCGGAAAGAGGAGTAGTCTGGTCGTAAAAGATCAGGTCGGCAATAAACGGGTAATAGTTTTCATCGCTAAGCGTATAACCAAGTGTTTTTAAGAAGTTGACAATAATATGATTGAGCGTTAATGCCTGTGCCTTCAGCGTGTCTGTATTGATGCCCTGTAAGGAATAGCTGTAATCCGGTAAATTTCCCAGCCTTTGCCTGAATGCAACAGATCCCGGCTGCAAACCCAGTATGCGCAATAAAGTATCGGAGGTACCGCCACCGGCCACGCTCAATACTTTTGAGCCGACAAATGTATCCCATACCAATTGCAGGCGCTTTAATACCTCTGTAAGACCAATAAAGAACTTGGACCCGCTTTCTGTCCACCTTGTCAGATCACTGCTAAGCAACAGGCCATAGGGCTGATCTCCCACACGTATAGGCGCTAAGGGCCCCCGGGCGCTTACATAAGTGGTAAAAAAACTTCTAATGGCGTTGGCATCATTTTCGGTTACGGCAGGTTTCATTAAAACCTTGAAGTAGTAAGAGAGTGTGGCCGCATACAACGCCGTATTCATATTTAACGCGTTGGCGTGTTCTTTCAGGTCGCTGTGATTTAGTTCGTGTAAATTATTTGTGTCGACACCTAATATTTTTGTAAAAAGATCAAGGTCCGATCCAGGGCTTACTACAGCAGTTTCCCCGGTATAATATCCTTTGCTTAAAAGGTCTTCATTTTTAGTATAGCCCGATCCGTCTTTTTCTGTATTGTTGGTTGGGGTTTCCTGTGGCAGAAAGGATAAGCCTTTTGAAGCGTAGTGATGATTTTCGAAAAGGTTTTGCAATAGTGTTTTGCCGGTATCAGCATCGGCAGAATGAGCAACACCTGAAACAGTAATGCGTTGTATGATGTTGCCAGTGCTGTACATAGCGGGTTGCAACGGAATTTTCATTCCCAGCCCGTTTGCAACCGCTTTATCAAAATCCTGCAACCAATCTATATCTTCATTAAATTTTATTTCGGTATCGATGTTCTGTATCGCATCCTGTGCGGCCATTGGGTCGGGGCCAAGGAAAACGGTGTCTGGGATAATATTTCCTGCCTGTTCAAATACCGGTGTATTGTTTTTATAAATGGTAACGATAAACCTGTCTGGCAGCGCCTGGGTGCGGGGCGCCCGTGTCCAGGCATAATCTTTAATGTCTGCATATTGCGGAAACTGCAGACTGGCCGGAGGGGCAACAGTTGTGTTTGCACAATTTACCGGCTGTGTTGTTTTGGCCACCCAAATGGCACGTTGTGCACCGGTCACCTTTTCTTTAAACTGCAGCCATATATCTTTCCTGCTTTCTTCAATATCTGTTGTGCTGTTGCCGGTTCCTGTTTTGGCTATACTTTTCCAGTAAGTTTCGCCTGCGTCAATTTCAGCCTGGGTTAAAGCGGGTTCGTGGGTGTTGGTATGAATGTCGTCGGGAAAAATGCGTATCCACAATTCCGGCGCTGTTACTACCGGAGGATTAACAAACCTTGTTTCAATGCGAACGGGCAGCATTACCAGGGGTACGGCACCATTTAACTCTTTGGTTAACGTACGAAAATCGGAAGCATGCAGTTGTTTGATAGCATTGTTTAAAGAACTGCCTGCTCTTCTGTAAGCAGTTTCCGATTTTTTCAGCGCTTTGGCCAGGGCCTGCGGGTCGCTAACCGAAAATTTTTTCTGGATGCTTAATTTTTGTGAATATGTTTTTTGATCTGCCTGGTTACACGCAGCTCTTAAATTTTTTATCTGAGCAATTTGCTCCTGGAAACTGGCCATAAGTTCAAGATTTAATTTTTCAAACGGGGCGCTTTAATACATTTGTTCTGTAATCGATATATTCCTTCATTAATTTAGTGACGATATTGATACCGTCCTTTTGACCGGTGATCTCTTTGTCCAGCATTTCTGTAGCATGGATGGCGATCATTACAGGTCTTTGCAGTAAAATGGTTGCCATGTCCGCCGCACTCCGTCCCCAGGTGCCGGCTGTATTTTGATCGGCTACGTTAAATGCGCTTCCATCGGGCTTTGCGGGGGCCTTGTTGCCGGATACAAAAGGTATTTTTTCCCCTTTGAAATTTTCCCATGAAAGATCGTTCCAGGTAACGGCATTGGGCTTGTCCGGATCGTAAGAGATATCCATGCCGAATCTCGGTTCGCCGGGCACTTCGGCTACTACAAAAAACCATCCTTCTTTATTTCCCGGGAAGTCGGTTACGGTGTCAACGCCGGCCGCCTCATTAATGGTAAGGTCAAATCCTAATAGTTTGATGTCGGGCGGTAATTCGGCCTGGTACAGGGGAAAGCGCACCTGCTTGGCTAAATCGTCGTCGTTCAATGCTGTGTTGAGGTACCATTTACCTTTATCATCTTTAAAAGCTTTCTGGGCATAGATGATCGTGTTGGGAAACTTCTTTAAAAGATCGCCACGTATCACAAATACCAGCTGTTCGGAATCGCCTTCCTTATCTCTTGCATTATTGGCGCCCAGTTTGTTTGTGTTAGGCCATTTATGTATAGGGGCGATGTCTTTCAGCGCTTCCGCATCCTCTGAAGAAGAATTGGGCGATATAATGCCTTTCACATCCCAGAACTGCCTGAAATAACTTCCCCGCATGTCGGTCGGATATTCACGCCATAGCAGTTCTCTTCCCATTTCATAATTAAGCCCCACCATATAAGACTCAATAAATTTTTGATTGGTTCTTAAAAGGGAAAAAGTATTGGGCTGGATCAGGTCAAGATTGGGCAGCAGCAATTCTTTATCGCGGTCTATTAAAAGTTTGTAAGTGGGTGCCGGAAAATCGGGATACGCCATCGCGGGCAATATATCATCTACGGGTGGTTTCAAAATGCCTTTGCCCCAGATAATGATATTGCCCAGCATCTTTTTATAAGCATTGGAAGGCTTCACTGTTTCCAGTGTTTTCGAGGACAATGCTTTAATATCAGCTAATGGTTTGGCTGCTTCTGTTTCTTTATAAGTGAACCTTACATTATAATCGGTATAAGCCTGCTTATAGTTAGCGTTGATGGCAGACAGCAGCATCGTCGGTTTTATTACTGCAGTAACAACAGCGGGCTTTACAGGCTCTACTTTTAGTGTTGAGGACACAATGGGGGTAATGGGTCTGCGAATGGGTGTTAATGGTGGCCTGGTAATAATATTGGGATTAATAATGAGGTTGGGATTTACTGCAGGAGTTACGGTTGTTGTGGGAGTAACGACTGTAGCCTGCAGATCAATCTTCTGGAAGCCGCCCGAATATTTGACTGAATTGATAAATGCGGTTTTGTCCAGGTTTGATTGAAAGCTCCAGATGTCCAGTTTACTGATAGCTGCCGATGGGGTGGCCGTTGTTGCAGCGGTAAGCTCGCTGAGCGATTTGAATTTATCAATAGAAGCAGCGGTAATGCCGGTGGTTTTGTTGGTGTCTTTTATAATGGCAGGGATAGTAACATTCGTAATGTTGGCTTTGACAAGGCTGCGGGAAACCGAACTGTTCGCCCGCATTATTTTTTGAGTGGCCGGCATGAACAGGGCTTCCGGCACGCGGCTTTGATTGATCTGTTTTTTAATGGTCAGGTTTGCGGATACTATTTTCGAAGCAATGCTGCGGGTGATGGATAATATTTTTTCCTGATCCAGCGTAGCGATATTTTTGTTGAACGATGTATCCATAATATTGCTCATCAGCTGTGCCAGCCGGGCTTTGCGGTTTGCTTCCAGTACGTCCGAAAGCTGCGCCCATGCCTGGTCCATAAACCTGTCCTGTCCATCCTGTACCGCTTTTACGCCGAAGCCGGCAGGCACGCGGTTCCGGGGGTCCCTGTTCAGGTCGTTATACCATACATCGCTGTTCTCATCAAAAACCGGAATGACCTTTTCTCCCGGTTGGGCTATGTTTTTACGCATGGCGTGGTACATGCCATAAAACGGTACGGTAACATAGGGGTCTTCGCTATGCTCAACCTGGCCCCTGTTCAGGTTAACCAACGCGGCTATGCTGCTTTGAAATGCGTTAGGAGTGATGGTGGTGGATTCGGCTGTTGGGGCTTTTACAGCGCCTTCGAGCAATACACTTACCGGGTCGGTTGCAGGTATTTCTTCCGACGAGTTGAGCTGGAAGTAACCGGGCCGGGAGCAATCCATCGGGCGTACCCCTACGCGTTTGTCCATTACACGCGGCTCAATCAGCTTTACCAGGCTTTCGAAATCGAAATTGGCGCCTGTTCTAAAATTCCAGCGATAATAAACGGGCAGCTCTACCTCGTTCATATCGGCTTTCCATGCTGCTTTTTGCGCAGGAACGCCAATAGTGGACTGACCTAATCCTGCCAGCCTTCCTGTTTCAAAAGTGGGAACCAGAAAAGCATTATACATAATATTCGGCTCCAGTTGCCTGGGGCACATAACCCGGCTGTAAATACCATCGGGATCAGTCTTTACCTGCTCTTTCAGCTGCTCAATATATTTTTCAAAATTTGTTTCATCGTTCTGCAGGTTGGTGTGTGTATGTGCCCACAGATGCAGCTCGTCTAAAGGCTGAAGCGCAGCAATGTTCTTTACTACGATAGATTTTAGCGGCGATTGCAAAGCCGTGTCTTCAAATTCAGTTTCCTTTAAAACGATAAGACTGATCCACGGCCGTAGGCTCATTTTGTCAGTTCCTGCAGCCGATGCAGGTGTATACCTCCACGGGAAATCTTCATCGTAAAATTCAACATAAGGGAGATAATTAGGTTCAAAATTTGAAACGCCGCTTCTCGGTTCGCACCTGATGATCATATCGGTTTGTATACCTGTGATATCGCCGGGGCCAATCAGGGTGAAATTTTTCGTGGGTACTGTTATCGTATCATTTAACGTAATATCAATGGGTACCTGTGCACGTTCGGGCTGCGATCCGTCGCTTTTCCCTAATGTATCGGGCTCGGCAATGCGGGCTGCAATGCCCTTTCGGGCCCACGAAAAGAATTTGTATTCAGCAAAGCTCATTGTTAAAATATTTTAAGTGGTTAAGCCAGCTCATGTAAACCTACGATCTGCAACTGCCCGGCCATTTCAGGTTTTTGTTTGGTGATGCTATTTAAAGATTCCAGTACTTCGGCATAGCTGCCGGCCCTCAGTGTCTGATCAAATTCCTGTAAATTGTCATTCGATGCTAATGTGTATGCCTGTTCCGTAACCTTTGTTTTTACCGGCGCATTCAATGGCGATTTGGATGCATTTTTCCACGACAGGACTGAGTTGGAAGCGCCGGCATGCCGAACCATATTCCTGAAATTTTTGCGGGGAAGTTTAATGATCTTTTTCACTTTTACAGGGCTGTCATCGTATGTATAATCCAGTTCGTAATTTAAAACTGATGAATGAAGCGATGTAGCCGCTACCGTTAAAGTACCGGTATCGCTGATGGTAACACCGCCCTGTAACGCTTCGAAAGATTTTCTTGACAGTTTTTCTGCTTCAGATAGCGACTGGTAATTGCCCACCGCAAATAATTCATCTTCCCTGGTAAATGAAAGTTCATCCGGCCCGATTTTTACTTTGGTGATCTGGAAATTTGTTTCATCATTATGCAATGGTTTTTTGTTGCCATATTTTTTAATATCAAAATTTAATGGCAGCGTTCTTTGAGCGAAAGTGATGGCTCCGAAGGGATGTATCAGGAGGTCGACGTTTTCGTCTTCATTTAACGTACGCAGTGTAACGTGAATGTTGTTGAAATCGGGAATAACAGGCTTCCAGTTGGCCGCTTTGCCCAGCTCGTCTGTTATCAGGGCTTTCAGGTCGGCCGTTTCAATTGCCACATCCGGCTTGGGATCGCCCCAGGTAGCGCTGAAGCCAATAGTTACGGTAACGAACAGCAGGCCGAAGGATACTTCGCCTTCAATGTGCCAGGGTGTGGGACCCGAGAGTCTGCCGAGAAAATGGATGCCGAACAAAATGCTGGTATGGTGCCTGATAGCTAAAGTGGCCTCCAGCCGCACGCTGAAGCTGAACGGATCAAAAATAAACAGCACGTCGAGGCTTAACATCCCGTACAGGTTAAAGCCCATGGGGCCTTCTGCCAGCAGCTCTGCTTTTGCACCAAACTGTACAGAATTGGAGGTCACTGCCAGGTAACATTCAACACCGAGGCGCGGGTTGTCGCCGCTTAGTAATTGCAGGCTGATACGGTCCATATCCCGGAAGGCGCCGGGCAGTGTGGGCACTACAGGATAATCTTTAAAATCCGGATGGAAGCCGCCGATGCTGAGCCCGAAGGTACTATTATTGCCCCAGGCAACCACCAGCGCCAGGCTGCCTGTAAGCGGAAAACCTACTAACTGGGAGTCGAACAGCCTTGCTTCAAAATAAAGGAACTGGTTCTGAAAGTCGATAACTCCCAAAAAGTTTACCTGTATTTTTACCAGCGCGGTTTCTTCGGTGGGCAAAGCCAGTTTTACCACGCCCAGGATAATTATTTTCGGATCGGGCAGTTGCAGGATGATGCCGAGTTCGATGGAGATAAGGGTAGGCGTTCCCCAGCCGATCTTCCCCATCAATCCAATAAGAAAGCTGTCCTGCTGAATCGGGAATATTTGTTTGATGTCGCTGATGATGCGATTGATATTGCCCACTACATCTTCCGGGAACAGGATGCTTTTAATAGCGTTGGTTTTAAGCCCTGTTCTTAATGCTTCCACTTCGGCACGCCTGTTTACACCCAGCAAACCACCTACGCCTAATAAGGTGAATCCAAATCCCAGCTGTACCGGCGAGAATTCGGCTGTAATAATAATGAGCAGCGAAAACCCTTTGGAGCCATCGGGCATAATGGTATTTAATATGCCTACCGCTTTTAAATCGAAGAGGTTCTTAAAGGACAATTCCAGTGCCCCAAAATATTCTCCTTTGTCCGGATCAAGATAAAGAAAGCCGCCGCCAGTTACCACGCCTGCATTTACACGGATGCCGGCGCCGGTTGGCCATTTAATGCCGGGCTCCAGGTCGTAACCCAGTACGCTGCCATTGTCATCGCGTTTTTTAACATTCAATGTCATGCCCAGGCGGCTGATTGTAATGGTGATCACCGAGCCCAGTTTCAACCAGAAATCAAGCGATACTTCCAGCTGGAAATTTTTAAGATCGGCGTCTGCGTTTACTTTCAGTGTTAAGGTATCCAGGCCGATAATATCGCCGAGGTTTTTATGCAGGGGTATTTGTTTGTTCAGCGCGTTCAGCAGTTTGGATACGATCTGTTCAATCGGGCCGCGGGCCGTGGCAGCGGGAAGATCTTTGTTTGTACTGCTGCTGCCGGTACCAATATTACCATCGCCATCTACAATAAAACCATTTTTGGTGGAGTAGCCAATGCCCAGCGGAAATTTATCATTAATATCATCGGGCAAAAAATCAAAAGGAAAACCCGACAGGCCGCCTTTGCCAAATTCGTAATGGATGTTAAGGATGCCTTTTACCAGGATGTCATCGGGTGTTATTACAAGGCCGAATTTTACCGTACCAAAAGCAAACTTTATGGTAGGCTTATCTAACAGCGATATTTTTTTAGGCGAAGGCGTTTCGTAACTGTAAATGAGGGACAGTTTATTGCTGTTGCCGGCCCTTACTTCGGGCGATGTTCCGACCCTGAATAAGCCATCACCGGAAATTTCGTATGCTACTTTATGTTTTTCCTCAAAGGTGATGGTGTCGCCAAAAGAGCCTTTCAGCTCGGTAACAAAAGCAATGCCTCCCTGGTCCTTAGGCGCAAATACCAATGTGTTGTAGAGTTTGTCTTTCTTTTTTGATTTGGATTCGAGCGCATAGCTGAAAGTTCTGTTAGTGATTTTATCTGCATTGGGCGTGGTGCTGGATGTAACATTTTCAAACCCATAGTAGGAGCTAAGCACCAGGTCTTTTACTCCTTTCGATCTCAGGAAATGCTCCAGGTAATACAGGCCGCCGGCAATAACAAGAAATAATGAATCCGATATATTTTTGGTTGATTCTTCGGAATCAAAACCATCTCCGAATTTGTGAAAAAAGTCGTACACCGTTTTGGCAAAGCTTGCCGAGCCGCCTGCAGCAACCGTATTGCTGTCGATGGTATTTAACAGTTCGATAACGGCATGAACGGAAGGGTGTATTCTTCTTAAATAGTCGAGCGTAAGCAGGTTGAGCAGGGCCGTTACCACTTCACCGGCAGAGCGCTCTTCATCTCCGTCCCCGGCAGCTATGGCTGCGCTGATAATGCCTTCAATGCCCATAATAATGGAAGTGCCGTCGGCAATGGCGCTGGCCAGTTTAAAAGGGTCTACCTCGTCATCGGCTTTGTCTATATACGCCTGCAGACCGCCGGTTGCGGGGGGCGTTGCGCCCGGCGCTGTTCCTGTAACGCCCAATGTGCCTAAAAACTCAGTGCGCGCCTGGTCATCGCTGAAAATGTTCAGTACGGGCTTTAATATCTCGTAAAATGTTTTCAGTATTTTCTGGAAAAAATCTTCGCTGTTTTCGTCAGGCATACTGCTAATTTTTTGATCGTTAATAATTAAAAATGGATGGCTTATGGCAGCACCGGTTTGGAAGCGTCGGCAGTGGGCGTGGTAAGCGGCACCTCGTAAAGCAGCGCTGATGCGCCTTTTAATTCGTGTTTTAATTTCCAGCTGCTTCCGTCCGCTTCAAATTTTATAAAACCAATATTGGAGTTCCATGCAATGCGTCTCGATTTTTTGGCCGCAAAAAGGGTTTGGTGCCGCTGTACCACCTGGAAGTAGCCGTTTTGCAATGAAGTAGTATCGCTTAAATTAATTTCAGCTTTTACCTCATCATTTTCAATGGGTCTTTCATCTTTCAATACTTTAAGCCTCCAGCGCCAGTCGGGCTGCGGACTTAAAGTGGCGCCGGCTGTCCAGCCTTCAACGGGAATGGTGCCAATGCCTGCCATTGCATGATAAAGCCTGTACCGGTTGCGGGCGGTTACATTGCCGTTTTTGGTTACCGTTTTATTTTTCCAGCCCAGCTTGGAAACGCTTTCCCCGATATTGGTGAGTATACGCTGTATCATAGCGCTTTTAAGAATGGATACATCAGCCATCCACTCGTTTTTAATAGCGCTGGCTGTAAGCTGTACGATGCGGCTGGTAGGAGTGTCGGAGCTGCCTTTCCAATAATCCATTACCAGTGTTGCGCCGTAATGCACATCGCCCGACAGCAGCACTACTTTTTTATAGCCGTTCAGCCTGTCCATGAGGCGCTCAAAGCCGTTGGCATTAAAGCCCCATGCCTCATAATCAAATTCCAGTCTGCCACCAATAATGCCGGGGTTATTATTGTCGTTCTCAAACAGGGCCACCGTGGCAGCTGCTGCCGGCTGCACCAGTTCTTCAAAATTGTGAAAGCCCAGTACCGGACATGGCGAGATCACAAAAACAAAATCGGGATTGCCATCCAGCGTTTGGGGTGTTTGAGCGGAAAGGCTGCTTTCGGAGATCAGCTCGGGTACCGTGTTCAGCCCCTCATAAAAGCGCTGTGTGCGGGTATCGAGTACTATTGCCTGTACGGTGCCCAGCTGTACTGTGTAGTTCCAGTTAAGAGTAGGGGCCGTACCGCTCATGCCCAGCATGGTTTCTATTTTATCGGTTACCTGGGCCCTTACTGTAGTTATATTTTGGTTGGTGGCATAGCGGTTACAAAATTCGCTGATATACATCAGCAGTTTTGTTTTATTATTGGACGCGCTGTCTATCTCGCTAAAAACAAGCTGGGCTGCCTGTGCATAATCGTCGGGCCGGTTTCCCCAATCCTGGAATACGGTATAGGCCATTACCGCGTTTCTTATAATATCGCGGCCAAAAGATTTTGATAGTACCTGGTTGTTCCATCTTTGGGTAATAAACCAGTCATCGGTTACCTCATGGTCGTCCATCATCATATAAGTGGGTACATTGGCCAGTGCCCTGCTAACCCTGGGGAGTTTGCTCATAAAAGCTATTATATTTATCAGCTCCTCGCGCACCCTGTCTTTTGTATCATCCAGCCATTTTGTGTATTTATCACCGCTTTTACTTACGAAATCGCTTTTGGTAATGCTGTCGTCAAACACATAGGCATCGGTGTTCTGAACGTGGGCAATCAGGTTAACCAGGTTGGTATCGGCGCTTACATCACTGCTGTCGACAAACGTGTTGACTGCTGTGGTGAGTTTCGAATCATAGTTGGTATCCGACGGATCAAGCGGAATGTCTTTAAGCAAATGAAAAAACTCCCGGTTCCAGGAGCGTATATTCCAGTAACATAAATAAGTGGCGCAAAATTCTTCAAAGGTTAATAAATGATTAAGAGCAGCCGAACTGGTGAAACCTGCAAATTTGTTCACCAGTCTTTGCCTGAACATGGGCGGATAAGTAGTGATATCTGTTTCAAATTCCTGCTCAGGGTTATCGCCATTTTTTATTTTCATTTTTTCGGAGGCGGCAGCCGAAAAAATGCCCACTCCGTCCAGGCTGCACATATATTTTAAAAGCATTACGGGTACTTCGTCTGCATAAATCTGGTCGCCGGTAAGAAACATGGTCTGTGGCCGTTTGGAGGGGTCGGATCTGTTTTCAGATTTTTCCAGTTCAGCATCTACTAAAGCGAGCGCATCATCTCCATAGCCATGCATTTTACGGCACGATCCATGAACAATGTTCAGTTTTGCCGGGGTGCTGCCCGGTAATACAAAAGTAGGCAGCATATCGGCCTCATATCCTATGGGCAGCTGGGGCCGGTCTTCTAAGGTCTTATCACTTTTTAATAAACCGTCTGAGTGGAAATCATTTTCTCCGGGCGTGTCGTTCAATTCAAAAACAATATTATAGCTGTATACTTTATCTGCATTTAAGCCCGGCGTTGGTATTTCAGCCGTTACCACACCCGCCCAAAGGTTCTGCCCAAACTGTAAAGTATGTGTTTGGCCGGTTGCGAGTGGCGTTGCAGTGGTATCATGCTTTATGGCATTGCCTTCCCATACTTTTAAGGTAATATGATAATTTTCCATAAAGGCAATCCATACAGAAACCTTGTTGGTTTCTACTCTTCTAAGGATGGGGCCGCAAATAATTTTTTGAAGAGCCATGTTATAGGCGTTTTTTAGGTTTTAGATTTTGCTTGCCAAAGTATCGGCGGTTTTAAATTTTTGCAGGTGTACCAGGCAAAAACACGATCACAAAGCGAAAACTGTTAAAATGAATGTGGCGAAAGGGTTCCTGTCCGGTGTTTAAAACGAACAACTTTCCGGTTCTGTTTAAAGCACAGTGTAAATATATGTCAGTACCCACTGAGATCATCACTACTCACCTGATTTAGGGATGCGCTTTAAGGTTGTTGTTTTTTGGGGTTTGAACTTGTAAACCTATGCAAGTTTTTCCTTTTCAATATTAATTCCTATCTTGTCAGCTAACAATATAATCAACTATGTCTGCTGAAAAATTTAAACAGTCGCTGAGTTTATTTGATGGTACTATGATCGTGGCGGGATCTATGATCGGCTCGGGCATTTTTATTGTAAGTGCCGATATGACGCGCAACGTGGGCAGTGCAGGCTGGTTGATCGCGTTATGGATCATTACCGGTTTAATGACAGTGTTTGCAGCAGTAACTTATGGAGAGCTTTCGGCAATGTTTCCCAAAGCCGGTGGCCAGTACGTTTATTTAAAGGAGGCCTACAACCCTTTTACCGGTTTTTTATACGGCTGGAGTTTTTTCTCTGTGATCCAAACAGGAACCATTGCAGCGGTGGGCGTGGCCTTCAGTAAATTTGCAGGGTATTTTTTCCCGGCCCTGACTTTATCGGATACCAATATCATTTTCCAGGCGGGATGGTTTAAATTGTATCCGGCACAGCTGCTTTCCATAGCATTGATCATTTTTCTTACTTATGTAAATACCCGTGGGGTTAAGGAAGGAAAACTGATCCAGTCTGTATTTACTGTGGCTAAATTATTTTCATTGTTCGCTTTGATTGTTTTTGGTTTGCTGATCGCTGCAAAAGCAGATATATGGCATGGGAACTGGTCTACAGGGTTTCATCTGCAATTTACAGCACCTGTAAAAGATGCAGCCGGCAACCAGGTGGGATGGTCCTTGTTTAAGGAGCCGGCTACCCTGTTTATGGCTGTTGGATTGATCAGTTCGGCAATGGTAGGATCGGTATTCAGCAGTGTGGCGTGGGAAAATGTAACTTTTATTGCAGGGGAGATCAAAAACCCTAAAAAGAATGTCGGATTAAGCCTGTTTTTGGGCACGCTTATCGTAACCACTATTTATGTGCTCACTAATATAATGTATGTGGCCGTGTTGCCTTTGTTTCCCCCGGCATCTGCAGGAGCAGCGGCTTTTGCAACAGAAGTGGCGTCACCTAATATCGGGTTTTCCTTACAGGACAGGGTAGCCACAACAGCGGCTTCCAATATTTTTGGAATGTATGGTACCGCCATTATTGCCGTCATGATCATGGTTTCCACTTTTGGATGTAATAACGGGTTGATCCTTACCGGAGCCCGCGTATTTTATACCATGGCTAATGACAAATTGTTTTTACCGCAGGCTGCATCCCTAAATAAAAATGCTGTGCCCCAGTGGGCGCTTTGGGCGCAATGCATCTGGGCAGGCATTCTTTGTTTAAGTGGTAAATATGGCCTGCTGCTCGATTATGTTGTATTTATTACCCTTGTGTTTTATATCCTTACCATCATTGGTGTTTTTCGTTTGCGTAAAACCCGTCCCGATGCTGAACGGCCCTATAAAGCCTTTGGTTATCCTTTTATTCCTGTTTTATATATCCTGATGGCAGGGACGATGGCGGCAGGTTTATTGTATGCCAAACCATCCACTTCGCTGGCCGGCCTGGGTATTGTAGCTATTGGTATTCCTGTTTATTTTATTGCGATGAGAAACCGGAAAGCGGAGGGATAGCTGTTTATCCATCAGCTGTCGTTGCAAGCCTGCCGTTCGTCCAGGACTTTTTTAGGAACCACGCTGTGATAAATCAAAAAAATTTTTATTTTATATTACTTTTTCTTTACTTTTAAAATACGATTGATTTGTGAGAGTTTTGTAATTGGCTATTTGTAATTGAAATAACTCTGTATGCTTAGCCGGTTTGAACCAAATGTTAATGCTACCATAACATTTTTTAAACTTATAAAAGTAGCTGTAAATGATAAGACGGTGGATGACACATTACAAAATCATCCCGACTGGCCTTCGCTATTATCAATAAGCGATGCGCTTACTAAATGGGAAATCCCAAATGGCGCAGGAAAAATTGACCCTAAAAATATAGATGAACTGCCTACGCCATTTATAGCATTGACATATAACAGACAGACGCCAATGGCTGTTGTTACTGAAATAGGCGGGGATTATATTGTAAAACAACAAAACAATTACAAGGTTCCTGAGCAAATAAGTAAAGAAGCTTTCTTTAAAACCTGGGACGGCGCTTATTTGATAGCCGAACCTAACGAAGTGTCGGGTGAAAAAGAGTATAGCCGGGTAAAGCATACCTATTTATTAAAATCTTTTATTTCAGTAGCTGCTGCAATTCTTTTATTAGTATTAACTTTTATACAGGTAAGGCGAAATATTGTTTTAGGCGGGATTGAGGGTGCTCAATTTGCAACCGGCACTTATATACAATATGTTCTCATCATTATGGGATTAATAGTATCTGTTTTTTATTATGGTATGAAATAGACAGAAACAATCCTTTATTGCATAAAGTGTGTACAGGCATTAAAAATGGTAATTGTGGTGCCATACTTACCAGTAAAGCGGCAAAAGTATTTAGTTGGCTTAGTTGGAGTGAAGTAGGTTTCTTTTACTTTGCCGGGGCGTTAATGAATTTAATTTTTGCCGGAAGCAATATTGTGCCGGTAACTAACCTGGTAGGCATTTTTAATATAGCAGCTATTGTTTATCCCCTTTATTCTTTATATTATCAATGGCGGGTGGCTAAAGAATGGTGTATTTTATGTTTAGTTATACAAGCAATACTTATAGCTGGGGCGATAAATACTTTTTCTTTTGAATTGTTTTCTGTAAACACAATTATAATACCTGTTTTAGCGCAAAGTTTTGCTTTATATCTCTTACCTGTGTCGGCTTGGTATATAGTTAAACCATTTGTATTAAAACTACAGGAAGTAAAACAGGAGAAAAGGGAATACTTGCGCTTAAAATATAATACCGAAGTATTTGAAGCTATTTTGCAAAAACAGAAGTCAATTACGATATCAACAGAGGGGCTTGGTATTGATTTAGGTAATATGAATGCCAGGCATGAGTTAATAAAAGTATGCAACCCTTACTGTGGGCCATGCGCTAAAGCACACCCCCGAAATAGAAAAACTACTGCACGAAAATCCTAATATAAAGGCAAAGATTATTTTTATAACCCCAAACGACAAAGATTCCAGGGCATATAATATTGCCTCTTGTGGGTAAGAAAAATAAGCGAGAATATTGCCGAATTGTTGAGTTGTGAAGTTTCGACACATTCGCTACCTTTTTATACTTTAATTTTGTTGTATTGGTTAAGGCTCGTTTTAAGTATATGCCTTTCCTTTTATTAAGTCATTCGTATCATTTGCATCGAAAGGCATATGC
>JASGEW010000109.1:0-11733 GCA_047606125.1 Niabella sp.
CCCAAACAGATTGCCCACAGCGCTCTCCAGCATAGGAAATTTTTCAACCACATAATTTTTGATCGCTTCCAGCGCTTTTGCCGCCTGTTCGTCAGTAAGACCGGCCTCTGTCTTTAATTTTTCTATCAGTTCGTTCATAGTACAATTTGAGATTTAGAATTTATAATTTGAGCTGCACAGCACCCGCTCTGTAATTAAAAACATCAAATAAGAAATCAGAAATTGCTTTATGCCGCTTTTACCAGTCCCATTTTACTTTTGCTGAATTTCCTTTCAGCATATTCTTTTGTAAGAATAAATACTTTTTCGGAAGAGGACGGCAATTCATACATAGCATCGGTTAGTATACTTTCACAAATGCTTCTCAATCCTCTTGCCCCTAATTTATACGCTACCGCTTTTTGTACCATAAAATCATATACATCGCTATCCACCTTCAATTCAATTCCTTCCAGCTCGAACAATTTTTTGTACTGTTTCATCAGTGCATTTTTGGGTTCGGTCAGGATATCGCGCAGGGTAGCAGCGTCCAGGGGTTCTAAGTGCGTCACCACAGGCAACCTTCCCAGTAATTCGGGTATCAATCCAAAAGCTTTGAGATCCTGTGCATTCACAAATTTCAGGAGGTTCTTTTTCATATCTTCCTGCTGCTGCTTGTCCACATTAAACCCTATGGTATTGGTTTGCACCCTGCGCCCGATAATTTTATCGATACCATCAAACGCTCCTCCGCAAATGAAAAGAATATTATTGGTATTTACTTTTATCAGTTTCTGATCCGGATGCTTTCGGCCTCCCTGTGGCGGCACCAGCACGTCGGTACCTTCGAGCAATTTTAACAGGCCCTGTTGAACCCCCTCCCCGCTCACATCGCGGGTAATGCTCGGGTTGTCGCTTTTACGGGCTACTTTATCTATCTCATCAATATAAACAATACCGCGTTCCGCTGCTTCTACATCATAATTACATACCTGCAGTAAGCGCGTTAAAATACTTTCCACATCTTCTCCCACATATCCTGCTTCGGTAAATACTGTTGCATCCACTATTGCAAAAGGAACATTTAATACCTTGGCAATGCTGCGCGCCAGCAGGGTTTTACCGGTGCCTGTTTCTCCCACCATCACAATATTGCTTTTTTCTATTTCCACTTCATTAAGCGGATCAATATCGCGGCTCCGTTGTTTCAGTCTTTTGAAATGATTGTATACGGCTACCGCCAATACTTTCTTAGCATCATCCTGGCCAATCACATAGTCATCCAGGAAAGATTTAATTTCTACAGGCTTTTTAACGTTAAGTGAAAAACCTGTATGGAAATCCTTGTGATTATCTTTCAGGTGCAGTTCCTGATCGATAATTTCCTGGGCATGTTCTACGCAGTTTTCACAAATATGACCATCCTGGCCGGCAATCAGTATTTCAACTTCATCGCGGCTCCGTCCGCAAAACGAACAATGTAAAATAGTACCTGACATTTTTTCCTTCATATGTAGTTTGCAAAGTTAAAAAAACCACTTTTAAATGAGTGGCTTTATTTTATACTTTAAATACGGATGTAATATATGGGCGCTTCACTTGTAACAAATTTAATTTCAGCACCTTAACACTAATCAGGGTAGGTGCGATCAAGTTAAAAAAACTATAATTTATTAATTAATTTATCGGCAATGCCATATTTGATCGCTTCTTCAGCATCCATCCAGTAATCCCGGTCAAAATCTCTCATGATCTGCTCAACCGTTTTATCACAGTTTTCCGCAAGTATTTTGGCGCCGATCTCTTTTACACGCTGGGTTTGTTTTGCCTGTATTTCCAGGTCGGAGCTTACACCACGGATAAAGCCGCCTAAGGAGGGCTGGTGGATCATCACTTCCCCGTGCGGATAAATATAGCGCCTGCCTTTCTCTCCGCCGCTCAGTAATATGCTGCCCATACTTGCCGCCAGTCCCATACAAACCGTACTTACAGGGCTTGAGATCAATTGCATGGTATCGTAAATAACCATCCCGCTGGTTACTACTCCACCGGGGCTGTTAATATAAAATTTAATTTCTGCACCGGGCTTATCGGCCTCAAGCAGCATCAGCTTAGTAGTTACCTCTCGTGCACTTTTATCATCAACAACTCCCCATAAATATACGGTGCGCTTTTCAAAAAACAGTTTCTCCAGCCGCTTGTTCAGCATCATCAGATCATCACGTTTATCCTGGGGTTCTTTAGGCTCTTCTTCTTCGCCTTCGTCATCATTTATAATGGGATGCTGCCATTTATTATTATATATATTTGAAAAATTCATGTTCTTTTTTTTAATGTTTAAGGTTGATCTTTTTTGCCAGATGCTTAAAGCTAAATGCGTTCAGTTTTAAGCATTTCGCTTTACAACTATTTTTTCTTTTTATTTAATAATAAAACTTCATCAATAAGGCCATATTCCTTAGCTTCTATGGCGGTCATCCATTTATCACGCTCAAAATCTTTTTCAATTTGTTCAATAGGCTTACCGGTATGATCTTTTACAATATCGTATAATTCGGTTTTGAGCTTGCGTATTTCGTTCACGGTAATCTCGATATCGCTTGCCTGTCCGCCAATAGCGCCGCTCGGCTGGTGCATCATAATACGCGCATGCTTTAAAGCAGCCCGCTTCCCTTCGGTTCCGGCACCCAGTAATACGCATGCCATAGAGGCAGCCATTCCTATACAAATGGTAGCCACATCGGGACTAACATATTGCATGGTATCATATACACCCAGCCCTGCATATACGCTTCCGCCCGGGCTGTTAATATACATATTAATATCGCGCGTACGATCGGTGCTGTCTAAAAACAGCAGTTGTGCAGTAATGATATTGGCTACCTCATCATTTACCGGGTACCCTAAAAAGATAATGCGATCCATCATTAAACGGCTGTAAACATCCATTACCGCCACGTTCATGGGGCGTTCTTCAATAATATTAGGCGTGAGCGCTGTTACCAGATGGTTACCGTAGCTGTGCAGGGTATTGCTGGAAATACCCCTGTGCTTAACGGCATATTTTTCAAATTCAGAATTATATGTCATAATTAAATAAATGTTATGGGCTAAATGTATCAAATATTTATCCATTAGCAAAAAACAGAAAAATTGGTGACAGGTTGGCTGGTTTTTATTAATTTCAGGTTACATATAGACACTTTGTAAGCAGGACAGCAATGCTTTACGATTTAATGACCTTAACCTTTTTACTGAAATACCCGGTTTTATATATTTTTAACTAAAAATCATCTTATGCGTCGCAAAGAATTCCTGCAACTGGCCGCCCCGGCATTTTTATTACTGGCAAACGGTGATATTACAAAAGTATATGGCAGGTTAAGCACTTTATCTAAAAAGAAAACGCTCGTGCGGTTTGCCATTGCATCAGACATTCATTACGGACAGGATAAAACAGACTACGATCATTTTCTTAAAACGGCCATCGCAAAAATCAATAACGAACATGCTAAAGTGCCCTTTGATTTTTGTATGCTGAATGGAGATATTATTCACAATGATCCTAAACACTATGATGCGGCAAAGTCACATATCGGGCAATTACAAATGCCCTGGTATGTAACGCCCGGCAATCACGATATGGTTACCGCCGAACAATGGCAACAGATATGGAACCGCCCGGTTAATTATGATTTTAAAGTAGGAGAAACCGTTTTTTTGGCAGGTACCACCTCTAACGAAAAGGGTGAATACATTTGCCCGGACATACAATGGTTTGAACAGAAATTAGCAGCACATCAATCCGCAAAAAATCTCTTTATCATCATCCATATCAACCCGGCTAAACTAACAAAATTTGGTATCGATTGCCCCGAATTTATCAGCCTTTTGAAAAAATATAAAAACATCAGAGCCGTTTTTAACGGGCACGATCATGATGAAGATGGCATTAAGAAACACGAAGGTATCCCGTTTGTTTTTGACGCCCATGCAGGAGGAGACTGGGGCACAAGTTACAAAGGGTTCAGAATTGTGGAGCTGCTTGAAAACAACAGCATATTAACGTATGTAATGAACCCCGATGATCAGATAAACAAGGCCGGTTTATAATTTAAAAATCGGCTGCGCATGCATTTCCCATTAAGATAGCTACCATGCGCTCCTTCTAAAAAAAACCGTCCCTGTTTCGGAACGGTCTGTAATAAAAACTATTTTATCATTAATGATGATGGGTGTGCTGGTGCTCATTTACCATTTTTGTAAAATCGTCGGCGCTTATTTGTTTGGCTGCAGGCTTGATCTGTGCTTCAGCCCACTCAAATACTTTTTGAGACTGGATGCGGTTATAAGTTTCTTCCACATACTTGCGGTCTTTCATCATCCTGTCGATATAGTCTTTTATCCAGGGCTGTTCCTCATTGTCGGGCATCATGCCTCCCATATAATTAAACAGTTGCGCCTGTGCAAATGCCCTAAGCTCATCGGGAGTTACCTCAATATTCTGGTCTTTTACTATTTTTTCTGATATTAAGGTCCATTTCAGCTGCTTCAGGAAGCCTGGCATTTCGCTGTCGATCTGCTCTTCGGTTTTGGCCGGCTGCCCCTTCTGCTCCTGTGCATTTTGAGTAGTTAACCATTTCCTTAAAAATGTTTCAGGAAATTCAATGTTTGTATTTTCTACCAGTTTGTGAAATATCTGGTCCTGTATCTGGTTGCGGCTTTGTGAAGCCCAGTAATTAAATATCTCATCCTTCACTTTGCTGCGAAAATCGGCTTCCGTTTTTACATCCCCCGCAGGATATAACTGTGTAAACAGTTCTTCATTCAGCGCCCTCTTTTCCAGTTCGCTCACTTTGGTAATGGTAAGCCTGAAGGTTTTGTTCCTGTCTGCCTCGTTATCCTTATCCAATCCCAGGTTGGTAGCAATAAAATCCCATTCTTTATCTTCAAAAGCATCCGCTAAAACTATATTAATGCTGTCGCCGGCTTTTTTGCCGTTTAATTCCTGCTGAACTTTCGCTGTAAAATAGCTTAATAAAAGAGAGTTATCTTTTTTAATACCGCCTTCAATATCGTTTCCGGCAGTATCAACTTCTGTAAAAGTTACATTTAAAACATTGTTGGCACCATCAACTGCATCTTTGTCAGTCATATTACCATACCGGCTCTGCAGCCTGTCCACTTCTTCATTAATCATTTCATCAGTAATATCAATATTGTAAGCGGTAATATCGGCCTTGGCCAGGTCAGCCAGCTGGAACCCGGGTTTTAGCCCTATTTCAAAATCAAAACTGTAATCTTCAGGCGTATGCACATTCAGTTTTGCCAGGTCGGTTTCCAAAGGCAGCGGTTGGGCAAAAATTTCTGTATTTTCTGTTTGCAGGTAATTGATCAGCTCTTTATCTACAGATTTTAATACTTCATCCACAAACAACGAAGGGCCGTACATTTTCTTTATCAGCCCTGCAGGCACCTTACCGGGCCGGAAACCCTGTATACTTGCTTTTTTACTGTATTCTTTAAGAGATTTTTCGAACGAAGGAAGATAATCGGCCTTATCAATTTTTACACTGATCTTTTCGTGTAACTGGCCTATTGGTTCTTTAGTAATTGTAGCCATGTGTATGTTTAAAAAGTTTAAAGTTTGAAGTTTAAGGTCGTGAACATTAAACTTAAAAACCCTAAACCTGCCTGCTGCAGGCAGGCCTCAAACTTGCAAAGTCCGGATGAAGGGACTCGAACCCCCACACCTTGCGGCATCAGATCCTAAGTCTGACGTGTCTACCAATTTCACCACATCCGGAAGAGAACTAAAATCCCCGACAGCTATTGGGAAGGGGGTGCAAAGGTAATGGATTTATTGAAGATTTGAAACGGATTATTTAATATTTTAGAGCCGGTTTAAATTTGACCTGGCCATTGGACGGAAAACCCGCTATACGCTTAAAGAGTGTGTTGTGGATACACATAAAAATCGTATATTGTATATTATATCATTTTATAAAAAGTCATTGCAGAGGATTGAAAATGAAGACAATAGAGCAAAAACCCAAATATAGTTTAAACGAGGAGCAGGAAAAGAAGCTGATCGTGCGCGAATACCGCTCATTGCTGCGGCTGTTAAAGGACAAATTGAAGCCGGGGGATAAGGATTTAATACGCCGCGCTTTTGAAATGGCGGCAGAGGCCCACAGGAGCATGCGCCGGAAAAGCGGAGAGCCTTACATCCTGCATCCTATTGCAGTGGCGGCAATATGCGTGGAGGAAATAGGTTTGGGCGTGCGCTCTACTATTTGTGCGCTGTTGCACGATACTGTTGAAGATACAGATATTACCTTACAGGATATTGAAAAAGATTTCGGACCTGAAATCGCAAGAATCGTAGACGGCCTTACCAAAATTTCAAATGTAATAGATACCACCGCATCGCAGCAGGCAGAAAATTTCAAAAAGATCCTGCTAACCCTCACCGACGACCCCCGCGTTATTCTTATAAAGCTGGCCGACCGCCTCAACAACATGCGCACGCTGGACAGCATGAAGCGGGAAAAACAGTTAAAAATATCTTCAGAAACAGTTTACATTTTTGCACCGCTGGCACACCGTATGGGGCTATATGCCATCAAAACTGAGTTTGAAGACCTGGCAATGAAATATCTCGAACCCGAGATTTACAAGGACATTGCCAAGAAACTGGCAGAAACCAGGCGGGAAAGAACCCGGTATATAAACGAATTTATTAAACCTATAAAGGATACGCTTGAAAGAAACAATTTCAATTTTGAGATTTATGGCCGGCCCAAAAACATCCATTCCATCTGGAATAAAATGAAAAAGAAACATGTAACCTTTGAGGAGGTATATGATCTTTTCGCCATCAGGATTATCTTAGACAGCCCGCCGGAAAAAGAAAAAGAGGACTGCTGGAAAGTATACTCGTTAATCACAGATGAATACACTCCTTCCATTGAGCGCCTGCGCGATTGGGTAAGCAACCCCAAGGCAAACGGATACGAAGCGCTGCACACTACGGTAATGGGACCAAGGGGTAAATGGGTGGAAGTGCAGATACGAACCCGGCGGATGAACGAAATAGCAGAAAAAGGGCTTGCTGCCCACTGGAAATATAAAGAAGGTACCGCTACAGAAAACCGTTTTGATAAATGGTTCCAGCAGATCAGGGAAACACTTAATAACGAAGACCCTGACAGCGTCAATTTCCTGCAGGATTTTAAAACCAGCTTCTTAACAGAAGAGATTTATGTTTACACTCCCAAAGGAGATATTAAAATGCTGCCGGCGGGAGGCAGTGCGCTCGATTTTGCCTTTGCTATTCACTCCGCGATCGGGGCAAAAACCATTGGTGCAAAAGTAAATCATAAGCTGGTGCCCATCAGCCATAAACTCAGCAGCGGCGACCAGGTGGAAATCATTACCAGCAACAAGCAAACCCCTTCCGAGGACTGGCTGAAATTTGTAATTACCCCAAAGGCTAAAAACAAAGTCAAAGAAGCGCTTAAAGAAGAAAAGAAAAAAGTAGCCGACGAAGGTAAATATACGTTGCAGCGGAAACTGGAAGGTATGGGCGTTACCATGTACCAGGGAAATATTGAGGCAATTGCCCAGTTTTACAAACTAAACTCTAACCTGGATCTGTTTTATCAGGTCGCCATTAAAAATATTGACCTTAAAGAATTGAAAGAATTTAAGGTATTTGGCGACAGGCTGGAAGCGCCGCCACCTGTAAAGCCCGCAGAAGCAAAGCCCGAACATGCCGCAGGACAGCCGCATCACCACCAGCAAAACAAAGATGCAGAGCTTATAATCTTTGGTGAAAGCAGCGATAAAATAATGTATACCCTTGCCAATTGCTGCAAGCCCATTCCGGGCGATGATGTGTTTGGATTTGTTACCACCGGCAAAGGGCTTACCATACACCGCACCAATTGTCCTAACGCCGCTAAGCTAATGGCCAATTACGGCCACCGCATTGTAAAAACCAAGTGGGCCAAGAATAAGGAAATATCGTTCCTTACCGGTATTAAAATCGTGGGAATTGACGACGTGGGTATGGTAAGCAAGATCACCAATCTTATTTCCGGGGAATTAAAAATAAATATCGCGGCGCTTACCATAGAAGCCACCGAAGGTGTTTTTGAAGGGAATATTAAAGTATTTGTACACGACAAGGAGGAACTGGACGAGCTGGTGGATAAAATACAGGCGCTGGATGGTGTTGAAACGGTTGAAAGATACGATACGGAAGATCTGCCTAACTAATATTTTTCTGACAGCGGGCAGGGAAATCCCCTTTCAGGTATTTTACCCATAAAATAAAGCAGGGCACCCCCCTCTGGAGGATACCCTGCTTTGCAAGCATGTGAAATTCTAATTCAGGCTAAGGATAGTGTATACATTATTATCGCCTTGTGTAATGGTTTGAAAAAAATATGCTTTGGCGCGTATTAGAAACAAGCTGAAAATATACCGGTCAGCAGTTGAAATCGTTTGTCTGTATTTCATTAAAATAATTTCGGTTGCCTGTAATTAGTTATTTGTTTTTTTCGATACATGAACCCTTATTTTTGCACTTCATTTAAAAAATAATAATAGATGGTAGACGTAATTCTCGGGCTGCAATGGGGCGATGAAGGAAAAGGAAAAATAGTTGACTATTTTGCTAAGGATTATGATGTTATAGCCCGTTTTCAGGGTGGCCCGAATGCCGGCCACACTTTATATAAAGACGGAAAGAAACTGGTTTTGCACCAGATACCCTCCGGTATTTTTCATGAAGGCAAAATCAATATTATTGGCAACGGTGTCGTGCTTGATCCTATTACGCTTAAAAAAGAATGCGAGAAGGTTGCCGAATTTGGGATCGACCTTAAAAAGAACCTTTTTGTTTCGGAAAGAACCAATATTATTGTTCCCACGCACCGCGCCCTGGATAAGGCCTCCGAACAGGCAAAAGGGAAAGGCAAAATAGGTTCTACGCTTAAAGGTATCGGCCCTGCCTATATGGATAAAACCGGCAGAAATGCGCTGCGCGTGGGCGATTTACTGTCGGATAACTTCAAAGAGCTGTATGAGCAGCTGCGCCAGAAACACCAGGTAATACTAAGCACCTATCATTTTACCGATGATATAGCCGCAGACGAAAAAGAATTCTTTGAAGCAGTGGCATTTTTGAAAGAACTGAATATTGTTAACGGGGAATATTTTATCAACAAACAAATTAAAGAAGGTAAAAAAATACTGGCAGAAGGTGCGCAGGGCAGTATGCTAGATATTGATTTTGGCACATTCCCTTTTGTAACCTCCTCCAATACGATATCAGCAGGCGTTTGCAGCGGTTTGGGAATTGCGCCGCAGCATATAAAAGAAGTGATCGGCATTACCAAGGCTTACTGTACCCGCGTGGGCAGCGGTCCGTTCCCCACTGAACTCGAAAATGCAGACGGTCAGAAACTGCGGGATGTGGGTAATGAATACGGCGCCACTACCGGCCGCCCCCGCCGTTGCGGCTGGATCGACCTGGTGGCTTTGAATTTTGCATGCATGATCAATGGCGTAACCAAAGTTGTTATGACTAAAGCTGATGTGCTGGACAGTTTTGAAGAGCTGCAGGTTTGCACGGCTTACAGTAAAGCAGGAAAGGAGCTAAAAGAAATTCCTTTGCGCCTGGACCTGGATCACTATGTCCCGGTGTATGAAAAATTTCAGGGCTGGAATACTGATATCAGCTCGCTGAAACATTTTTCGGAGTTGCCCGACAAAGCGAAATCATACATAGACTATATTAATAACTACCTGGGCGTTACTGTTCAATACCTTTCAAACGGGCCGGAAAGAGATCAGCTGATAGTTATATAATTTTAAAAAAATTTAATTTAAAAATTTGGCGGTTTAAAAACTTCGATTAAAATTTACAGTATAATTTATTAGATCATGGCAAAGTCAAATAAATCAAAATCAGGTGAACAAGAGGCTTTCGACGATGAAAAGCCGGTAAAGAAAACTACTCAATCAAAAAAAGAAGATCCAGATAGTGACGAGGATGAAGATGGCGACATCGATGAAGTGGACGATGATTGGGAGAAAGGTGAGGAAGAAGAAGATTGGGATAAAGACTTTGAAGAGTTCGATCTGCCCAAATCGAAAGGTAAATCCGGCGGCAGTAAAAAATCTTATGATGACGACGATGATTTTAAAATGGATGACGAATTCAAGGATTTATTTGGTGATAAGGATGAGTTTGGTGATGATGACGACGATTTTTAATAAACCATTATTTCCTTAAAAGTTTGTATAGCAAATTTGCAGTAACGGATACTATTATTTTTAAGCAAAAAGTGTTGGGCTGGTTGAAACAGTTCGACACTTTTTGCTTTTTGGACAGTAATCTCTATCCGGGCAATTATGAATTGCTGGTGGGCGCCGGAGTGATGCGCCGTTATGAAGCTTCGGGTGTAACTGCGCTAAATGGATTTCAAAATTTCATTGACAAAAAACCGGCCTGGCTATTTGGACACCTGGGTTATGAATTGGCAACAACCGAAAGAGCCGGGCTTTCTGAAAAAAAGGATCTGCTTTCGTTTCCGGATATCTGTTTTTTTGAACCGGAAATTGTATTGCAACTGCAATGCAATGAACTGCAAATAACAGCCGGCAGTCCGGAAGCAATTTTTCGTTCTATAGAGCAACAGGTTGTTGCCGCGCAACCAGAGAAGCAAGCGCCCCTGGAAATTAAAAACAGGATCAGCCGGGAGGAATACATAGCAACCATTGATCATTTGAAAAACCATATTCAACGGGGCGATTGTTACGAAATAAATTTTTGCCAGGAATTTTTTTCTGAAAATGTGCTGGCAGACCCTTTTTTACTATTCGCCAATCTTAATAAAATATCCCCCAACCCATTTGCTGCATGCTATAAACTGCAGGATAAATGGCTGCTTTGCGCAAGTCCCGAAAGGTTTATAAAAAAAGGAGGCGCCGCAATCATCAGCCAGCCTATAAAAGGTACACTGCCAAGAAACCAGGCTGCAAATAATGCAGCACGCGAAAGAGATCAGCTGCTTCACAGTAAAAAAGACAGGGCAGAAAACGTTATGGTGGTTGACCTGGTGAGAAATGACCTCGCAAGAATTTGCGAGGAAGGCAGTGTTAAAGTAGATGAGCTTTTTGGCATTTACAGTTTTCCGCAGTTACATCAGATGATATCTACCGTAAGCGGCACGTTAAAGAAACAGGCAGATTTTACAGATATTATTAATGCAACTTTTCCTATGGGCTCCATGACGGGCGCACCCAAAATAAAAGTGATGCAGCTGATCGATCAATATGAAAAAAGCAAAAGAGGTATTTTTTCGGGTGCGCTGGGCTATATCAATCCGGAAAACGATTTTGATTTTAATGTAGTGATAAGGAGCATCATGTATAATCAAACCAGCCGGTATCTTTCTTTTCAAACAGGCGGAGGCATTACCATTTACTGTGATGCTGAAAAAGAATGGGAGGAATGCCTGCTTAAAGCCAGCGCCATTAAGAAAATATTAGGCGGTTGAAGTATTCGCTTTTAACCACAACCCATCTTCAGCAGCATTTAGCTGTAGCGAATATTCAAATAGAATGGCTGCCATACCCAATAAACCTGTTCTCTTATTCCCATCAATAAAGGGATGATTTATTATAAGGCTTTCTGCCAAAGCTGCAGCTTTCTCATAAGGCGAAAGATATAATTCTTCG
>JASGEW010000110.1:0-43030 GCA_047606125.1 Niabella sp.
AACCACCGCCCCCACCACCACCACCACCACCCAAACAGGCGCCCCCTCCTAAAATTGAGATGAAACAGTTTACCCCTCCTAAAATTGTAAAAGATGAGGAAGTGAAAGAACCACCTCCTGCTGTAGAAGAATTGAAGGAGACAAAAATCGGTACTATTAACCAGGAAGGGATCAAAGATATAGGTATTGTTACACCACCTGCAGCAGCTGATGCCGGCAAGGGCCTGGTGGAAGCAAAACCTGTTGAAAAAGAGCCTGAAGTATTTACTAAAGTGGAGGTGGATGCGACATATCCCGGTAACTGGAGAAGCTTCCTGGAGAGAAACCTTTCAGGTGAGGTTCCGGTTGATAATGGCGCCCCTCCCGGAAACTATACAGTAATTGTACAGTTTATTGTGGATGTGGCAGGTAATGTGAGCGATGTAAAAGCATTATCAAATGTAGGGTACGGAATGGAAGCTGAGGCCATGAGGGTAATTAAAAAGTCTGGTAAATGGAAACCCGCTATTCAGAATGGCAGAGAAGTAAAAGCTTATCGTAAACAGCCGATTACCTTCCAGGTAATGGAACAGTAAACGCAAACTGGTTTTCACAAATATGATCTTAAAACGGTCGCCTGTATACAGGTGGCCGTTTTAGTTTTTAGGGATGGGTCCTGATAATTGATAAATGGCGGCGATAATGAACATATTATACTCCGCAAGGTATAAAAAAGCGATTTGTGTCATTCGGCTTTTGCTCCTCTCTCCGGCTGTGTCAGCCGTGGCGTGTGAGGGTCTGACAAAGAAACATTATTCACTAAACTTATCCCTTGCGCACCAATGTCATTAACTTAAGCTGTTGGTGAAAACACCAACAGCGGCAGTCGCCGTTGCGGGTGTTTTCACTATATTTTAAACATAAATATTCCCGCAAAAAAAACAGCTCTGAAATATTGTGAGCTGTTTTACAAATTATTATGAAGAAGAAAAACTTAGTTACGATATTCGGGGTTGATCAGCATTTGAATGGATTCGTTCAGCATTTCATTCTTTTTTGATAAGAATGTTTCCATCTTTTCAATTGGTAATTTCAGCTGGTAAGTGCTGTTGGATGCCAAAACATTATCAAGATTCGGATTAAGCTTATTAAATTCACTTATATCCATATCCAGATATTTAATAATAGCTTTAGAGTTGTACCGGCCGCTAATGGTTTGCACTTTTACATTCTTGTTGGTGCTTTCGTCCTTAACAGTAGCCATTATTGCCAGCGCCTGTTCCTTCGATACTGTAGTAACGCCACCCTGGCCTTCCATGATATAATGTGTTGCTATGAATTTTTTTACATGGTTCCGGCTTTCTGTGGGCAGGTAGTATTGCAATTTCCAGAAATCGCTGCTGCCGGCTTTAGCTATGGCCGAGTTTACCCTGCCCGGTCCGCAGTTATATGCTGCCACTACCAGCAGCCAATCCCCATAAATGTCAAATAAATAATTAAGATATTTACTGGCGGCTCTTGTACTTTTTAAATAGTCCCTGCGTTCATCAATACCCCGGCCTATTTGCAGACCCAATGTGCGGGCAGTTGCAGGCATAAATTGCCAGGGGCCTACTGCTCCAACCCAGGATACTGCCGACGCCTTTAAATTGGATTCGATAACAGCGAGATATTTCAGTTCTTTGGGTATTTTATTTTGAGTAAGAATATCATCCATCATATCGAAATAAGGTTTTGCCCAGGATTGCAGCTCTTTAAGCTGACCGGAATGTTTTTCAATATAATCCTGAACAAAACTGATCGCCTGGGGGTTGAGGTGCTCAGTATTAATGCCCTTAAAAACAGATGCGCTGCCGGCGGCAGATGATGTTTCAAAAAGATTTTTAAAACCTGTTTTGGGATCACTTTTCTTTACCGCCTCAGTTGCTGTGGCAGATGCTACCGGGGCTACAGCAAGTGGGCTGATTTGTCCGAATGAAAAAGAGGTAAATGTTGCGAAAAAAACGACCATGCCGTAATTCCTTAAAGCCTGTTTTCTAATCATTCAAAAAAATGTTTTTAAAAGACGGTTTAATAATCAATTTAATGCCGGTTGGTAGTTTCTGAACTAATATTAACGATAAATTTTAGAAAATATTGTTGCTGAAAGAGAGCAAAGATAACTCATTAAAATGAGATGTAAGTAGCTGAATACCAAAGGGCATGTGGTTGTGTGGATGGGTAAATAATGGCAGGGAAATACCGGGGATACCGGTTAAATTAGCTATAACTGTGTAAATATCAGCTATATACATAGCTATCGGGTCTTCCATTTTTTCGCCTATTTTAAAAGCGACTGATGGAGAAGTGGGCAGACATAAAAAATCAAATTCATTGAAAATCAATGACAATTTATTTGTTAAAATTCTTCTTACTTTCTGGGCCTGGGTAAAATAGGCATCATAATAGCCCGAACTAAGCACAAAATTGCCCAGCATAATGCGGCGTTTTACCTCCCAGCCAAAACCTTCGGATCTGTTTTGCCTGTAGAAAGCGTCCAGGTCTGATCTGTTTTCGTGCGGCCGGTAACCGTACTTTACTCCGTCGTACCGGGAAAGGTTAGAAGCGGCTTCGGCAGTTGTTAATATATAGTAAGCCGGCACAATATAATCCAGCAGGTCAAAATGCACTTTCTGAACAGTATGCCCTTCATTTTTCCAGGCTTCCAGCTTGTTTTTAATAGCTGCAGCAATTTCCGGATCGAGTCCGGGATGATCCAATGCTTCAGGAAAATAGGCAATTCTATAAGGGCGTTTGTCCGTAAGTTGGGTTGAATAAGCCGGAACCGGTTCGTGCGAAACGGTACTGTCAAAATCATCCGGTCCTGCCATTACTTCCAATAATAAAGCGGCGTCCGGAACGGTTGTTGCAAAAACGCCGATCTGGTCAAAAGAGGAGGCATAAGCGATTAAGCCATATCTTGAAATACGGCCATAAGTGGGTTTGAGCCCTATTATTCCGCAAAAATCTGCGGGCTGTCTTACAGACCCCCCGGTATCACTGCCCAAAGACACCATACAAAGTCCGGCCTGCACCGCAACGGCCGATCCGCCCGAAGAGCCGCCAGATATCCTCGATTCGTCCTGAGCGTTTAGCACTTTGCCATACGCAGAATTTTCATTGGTCGAGCCCATTGCAAACTCATCACAATTCAGCCTGCCAATAATAATGGCACCTGCAGCAAGCAATTTTTCGACTGCAGTTGCTGAGTAAATGGACGTAAACCCATCCAGAATTTTAGATGAGGCGCTCAGGTGATGATCCTTGTAGCAAATAACATCTTTAATGCCAACGATCACTCCATGAAGTTTGCCGGTAAGGGAGGTGGACTGGTCCAGTTCGTTAGCCCTTGCCATAGCCTCCTGCGCATACACTTCAACAAAGGCGTTTAAATGCTTTTGGGCCTCAATTTGTTTCAGGTAATGCTTAACTGTTTCTACGCAGGTGGTAATGCCTTCTCTTAAATTTATATGATATTGGGCAATAGAAATAAAGTCCGGCAAAAGGAATGGCTTTTGTAAGTCAGGAAAAAATAATAACTAAAGGTTTTTATTCGGCTTTTTTAGGTTCGCTGGTAATGCTGTTCGCGCTCTCTTCAATTTCTCTTTTCACATTATCTTTTGCGTCGTTAAATTCACGTACTCCCTTACCCAAACCCCTCATTAATTCAGGTATTTTACGGCCTCCGAATAATAACAGCACAATCACCATAATAATGATGATCTCATTTGTTCCTAAAGCACCTAAAAGTTGAAAATGTGTCATTTTGTAAAATAATTAGTATTCAAAGATACGGAAGTATATAAAACAGGGTGTTTAAAGATGCTAAAATTTATCGTTGATAACGAAAAAATCCCGCATAAGCGGGATCTTCAATCTTTTTTATATTTTGCCTATGCGTTTTCTGCAACCTTTTTATTAGCCACGGCCATACGTTTTTCACGGATACGGGCACTTTTACCGCTTCTTTCTCTCTGGTAAAATAATTTAGCCCTGCGTACCTGGCCTACTTTATTTAGTACGATAGCATCAATATTAGGAGAAGTATAGGGGAAAAGCCTTTCAACACCTATACCATCAGATATTTTTCTGACAGTGAAGGTAGCTGTATGGCCGGTACCCTGTTTTTTAATAACATCGCCTTTGAAAGACTGGATACGTTCCTTGTTTCCTTCAATAATTTTATAATTTACAGTAATATTATCACCTGCTTTAAACGCCGGAAATTTCTTTTTTTGAGATAGTTGCTCGTGAACGAAAGCTACTGCGCTGCTCATAACTTTATTTTTTAAGGACTGCAAAGGTAGGGATAAAATTTGAATTTTAGCTTTTAGGTGATAAGTTTTTTGTTTTAAGCAAAACTATTACTGCGCATTAAATAGCGGGCGGTTCTTTTTATTATCCGCTTCCTCATCGTCAGATGCCTGTTTTACCTGTGCAGGTGGCGCATCATTTCCTATATAGGCGTTTAATGATTTTTTGATATTACCTCTTTTGGCGTATTTATAAGCTTCTTTATTTTCTTTTACCAGGTTGATAATATCTTCTTTGGTGGCCTCCCTGAACGCAGTTTTATCTTTTATAAATACCAGGTCGGTTTCACCGGCGGTTTGGTAAAACTGTTCTACATTCATACTAAGCTTGCCCAGCCAGTATTTATTTTCGAAGTTGATGTATTCCTCAATACCATTCCTGGTAGGGTGGCTTAGGTGTGCAACCTGGTCGGGGGTGAAGGAGCGCTCTTTTCCATCCTGTTTTATTTCGAGAGTGGACAAGCCGTTTTTAACTTTTACAGAGCCGGGACCGGTTATTTTGGTACTGTCTTTTAATTCGATCATAAAAAAGTTAGCATCGGCATTTTTACGGAACTGTCGTTGCTGAAAGGGTTCGGCCCCGCCTTCGGGGCGCATGCCGCCACGCATGCCACCGCCCATTCCACCCATGCCTTGCGCAAGGGCCGGGTAAGAAAATGCTATACATGCTGTGATCAGTAGAAGTGACCTCATATTTGTGGATTTTTGTGAATCAAAATTACATAGCCCAATCAATGATTTCATCCCTTTCTGCATAAATTATCCATATTTTATCTGAAAAGCAGGTTAAAAATAAAAAATGGCCGTCGTTTCCGACAGCCATCAGAATAGGTTTAAATACAAGGTTACCTTGCTACGTTCACTGCTCTTTTTTCTCTGATCACCGTTACTTTGATCTGGCCTGGGAAGGTCATTTCAGTTTGTATTTTCTGGGCTATTTCAAATGAGAGCTTATCGCTGTCCTGGTCGCTAACTTTATCAGATTCAACAATAACGCGTAATTCGCGGCCTGCCTGTATGGCGTATGCTTTTTCAACACCCGGATAGCTGGTGGCCAGGTTTTCCAGGTCTTTGATACGCTGCAGGTATTGCTGCATAATTTCGCGGCGTGCACCGGGGCGGGCGCCGCTGATGGCATCGCAGGCCTGGATAATAGGGGAGATCACGTATTGCATTTCCACCTCATCGTGGTGGGCGGCAATCGCATTTACTACTGCAGGGTTTTCGCCATATTTTTCAGCGAGTTTTGCACCCAGCAAGGCGTGGCTTAATTCGCTTTCTTCATCCGGAACTTTACCAATATCGTGCAGTAATCCTGCGCGTTTGGCCAGTTTCGGATTAAGTCCCAGTTCTGCGGCCATGGTGGCACACAGGTTGGCTGTTTCGCGGCTGTGCATCAGCAGGTTCTGTCCGTAAGAGGAGCGGTAGCGCATACGGCCTACCATTCTTACCAGCTCTTTATGTAAACCATGAATGCCCAGGTCGATCACGGTACGTTCCCCGATCTCCATTACCTGCTCTTCAATCTGCTTGCGGGTTTTTTCCACCACTTCCTCAATGCGGGCCGGGTGGATACGGCCATCGGCAACCAGCCGCTGTAAACTTAAGCGGGCTATTTCGCGGCGCAGCGGATCGAAGCAGGACAGCAATATTGCTTCGGGAGTATCATCCACGATCAGATCCACACCTGTTGCAGCCTCCAGCGCACGAATGTTGCGGCCTTCACGGCCAATGATCTGTCCTTTTATTTCATCACTTTCCAGGTTGAAAACCGTGATCGAGTTTTCAATAGCCTGCTCGGCAGCGGTGCGTTGTATGGTTTGAATGATAATTTTCCTGGCTTCTTTATTTGCCTTTTGTTTGGCATCGTCAATGATTTCCTGCTGAATGCCAATAGCCTGTGTTTGGGCCTCATTTTTGAGGCTTTCTACCAGCTGTCCTTTAGCTTCTTCGGCAGTGAGGCCGGCAATTTTTTCCAGGCGGCGGATATGTTCTTCCTGGTGCTTTTCCAGCTCAGTACGTTTTTTATTAACTACATCAATTTGTCTGTTCAGGTTTTCCTTAATAACATCATTGTCTTTGACCTGCTTTTCCAGGCTGATTTCTTTCTGACTGAGCGATTGTTCTTTTTGTTTAACCCGGTTTTCGCTTTCAGCCAGTTTGCGGTTACGTTCGTTTACTTCTTTGTCGTGGGCCGATTTAAGCGCTACAAATTTTTCTTTGGCCTGAAGTTCTTTTTCTTTTCTGATGGTTTCTGCGCTTAGTTCCGCTTCTTTTACAATTGTTTTTGCTTTTAGCTCCGCTTCATCAATTTTTTGTTGCGTGTTCTTGGCGAAAATAAATTTACCTGCTGTAATGCCTAATATTAAGGTAATTACAGCGGTTATTACAATACTTATTATGGGATCCATTAAATTTCATTTGTTTTTTCTTCCGAAAAAGGTTCACAATTCTTTATATCAAAAAAATACCCAGCCAATGGTTGGGTAGTGGGCGAAGATAACAAAAAAATGACCTTAATTTAAAGATTTTAAGATTAACCGGCCAGATATGCTGCCCGCCGTTATTATTTCAACTCTCCTTCAATTAGTGCCTCTAACTGTTGCAGTTTTCCCAGCAAATGATTTTCATCCGCCATGGAAACATTTTTGTTGGCGCTTTCGGTGGCAAACCATACCAGTACCATGGAGATATAATCCTGCATGTCTTTGCCGGGCATATTGGTTTTAAACTCTGCTATTTTATCATTGATGATCTTTACCGATTGTCGTACTGTTTGCTCATCGCTGGGTGACATTTGTACGTAATAGTTTCTATCGGCAATGCTGATGTTGGCGGGAATAAGATTTTCTTTCATATTTTAGTGAGTAGTGTGTGGCGAAAAGTGAACAGGACGGCGCATCATGATCTGATGCTTTACGGGCCATGGACTATTTACACGCTTAGCAGTGCAATACATTTATCAATTTCTTTAATATAGCCATTTATCTTTTTTTCGAAAGCCTTTTTCTCTTCAGGTTCCATGAGCGCCTGGCTGTATTTGCGCGCATCTAACTGATGCTGCAGCGCTTCGGCGGCTTCTGCAGCAATTGCTGCCTGCTGCCTTGCCTCCGTTAAAGATCCTTTCAGCACTTCATTTTCTTTACGAATAACGGCGTTTTGCCTTACAAGCGATTGGAGTTTTTCCTGTATCTGCTTTATTTTACCTTCTATGGCCTGAGACATGATTTTTATTTACGGTTCATAGTTCATAGTTGTTCATTTAGGGGGACCTGGCCCGCTGCGATCCATCAAACTTTAACTACTTTCTTACTTCTGCCTGCAAATCTCTTTCCAAACTTTGCATGATCTTTTTCATCCACCCGTCAATTTCCATATCTGTGAGTGTTTTCTCTTCGTCGAGAAATGCAAAATTTACTGCGATTGATTTTTTATCTGCACCTAACTTCTCACTTTCAAATATATCAAATAACTGCATTGCCTGTAATTTTTTAAGGTTGAGTTTTTTCACCTGTTCCTCAACTGTTAGGTATGGCAGGGATTTAGGTATTACGATGGCAATATCCCTTTGCACTGCCGGGAATTTTGATACAGGTTTAAACTGTACTTGATTTGCCTTTGCCTTTTGAACGATCAGGTCCCAGTTTAAATCTGCAAAAAATACAGCCTGTTTAATGTTAAAATCCTGCAACATTTTTCTGCTCACCAGCCCGAAGTGACCAAGAGGCTTATTGCCGGCAACTATTTTAAGCCCATATTGTAACTGTGCTACAGCTGCCTCGTCGAAAGAAATATTACTGACGCCTGCCAGCAGCAACAGTTTTTCGATGGCGCCTTTCAGGGTGTAAAAATCATTGGGCCGGCCTTTTTCTTTCCACGCATCGGCATGGTTTTTTCCGGTAAGGTACAGGCAAATATGTCCGGGTTCGTCAAAACCGCCTTTGCCGTTCAGGGCATAGGTTTTTCCATATTCAAATAACCGGAGGTTATCGTTTTTACGATTCAGGTTATGTGCAATGATCTCAAGCCCTGTTTCCAGCATTTGCTGGCGCATAATGTTCAGTTCCGCGCTCAGGCTGTTTTGCATTTTTACTACTTTTTCCAGTTCCGCATCAGTAACGTAGGCTTTATTAGTAATGGAATTGGTAAGTATTTCGTTAAAACCCAGGCCAGCCAGGTAATTTGCTGCTTTTTCTTTTATCACTTCAGCTTCACGGTTTTCTTCAACCGCGGGTGTCATAGTTATCGAAGTGGGAATGGTAACATTATCCAGGCCATCAATTCTTAATATTTCTTCAACAATATCTGCAGGTAAACTGATATCCGGCTTGTGATAGGGAACAGCGACTTTCAGGGAATCGATGTCTTCTTTTTCAATAACAAAGCCTAATGCCGTTAATATCTTTTTTACCGCATCGGGGTGGTAATTTTTGCCACTGAGTTTTTTAAGATAATGATATTTTAGCGTGACTGATGTTTGGGGTTTTTCACCGGGGTATATATCAATAATGCCGGAAGCTATTTTTCCGCCACATAATTCCAGAATAAGCTCCGTAGCGCGTTTCAGTACATTTACTGTAGCAGAAACATCTGTGCCTTTTTCAAACCTTGTAGCGGCATCGGTCCTCAGCCCATGCGCAAACGAAGTTGTTCGGATGGTAATAGAATCGAAACAGGCGCTTTCCAGAAATATATTTTTTGTGGTATTGGTTACACCGCTGTTTTGTCCGCCATATACACCTGCTATACACATACCGCCTTCTGCATCGCAGATCATCAGGTCATGATCATTCAGTTTTCTTTCTTTTCCATCGAGTGTAACAAAAGGCGTGCCTTGCGGCAGGTTTTTTATAACTACTTTATTGCCCTTAATCTTATCTGCATCAAAAGCATGTAAAGGCTGACCTGTTTCGTGCAATATAAAATTGGTAATATCTACAATATTGCTGATAGATTTTACGCCGATGGCTTTCAGCTTGTTTTGCAACCACTCAGGACTGGGCCCTATTGTTACATTACTAATGGAAATACCGCTGTAGCGCGGGCAGGAAATAGTATTTTCAACTAAAACCTCTACCGGGTTTTTACCTTTGAATGCGGGCAATGCTTTTATTGAAGGCAGCTTTACGCCGCGGCTGATTTTATCGTGGTGAGACAGGTAAGCAGCTACATCCCTGGCTACCCCCCAATGGCTCATGGCATCCATGCGGTTGGGAGTAAGACCAATTTCAAAAATAGTATCGGTATAAATTTTAAAGTGCCCGGCAAGAGGGGTACCGGGTGCGGTATCCGCCGGCAATACCAGTATGCCTTCGTGTGAGGTACCTATACCGATCTCATCTTCTGCACAAATCATTCCCTGACTTTCTTCTCCGCGTATTTTTGCCGCTTTCATGGTCACCGGCCCGCCATTTATGGGATAAATAGTAGTACCTATAGGCGCTACTATTACTTTTTGGCCTGCAGCTACATTAGGCGCTCCGCATACAATACGCAGCGGCGCTGCTGAACCGGTATTTACAGTGGTTAATTTAAGCTTGTCCGCATTTGGGTGTTTTTCGCAGGTGAGTACTTCGCCTACAACAAGACCTTTAAGGCCACCTTTGTGTGATTCGTAATGTTCTGTGGCTTCTACTTCAAGCCCGATTGCGGTCAATATCTGGCTAAGCCTTTCGGGTTGCACGGTTTCCGGCAGGTACTCACTTAACCACTTGTAAGAAATTGTCATCTTTAATATTAAAGGTTTATATTGAATGCTCCTTGCAAAGCGCCGCAAAGATAAGCCAAGTTTCCGGTAATTCATGGTTGATGGCGCTCCGGCGCTATATTGTTTATACCTTCATGAACGATCGACTGTCGGCTAAAAAAAGCCCCGGATGAAGATTCAAACGGGGCGGGTTTATATATCAGGGAATGGATCAATCCTGTGGCTGCATAATGCGTCCCATGAACAGTATGGTGTTGGATGTTTTTTCGCTGATGATAAAGCCAAACGGGCGGTTACATATAAATTGAGGGATTACCGGAACACTGGTATTTACTATCCCGATTGTAGTTACCGCGGCCGCTTCTGTACCTTCTTCGTCCACGGCGGCAAAAGTGTTTTGTTTTACAAAACTTACATACAAAGGTTTAATATTGCTGATACCTTCCAGTTCAGCTGCCGCATCAAAGGCTTTTATCATGCCCATTTTTTGTAAGGTGTTATTTAATTCAAATTCCTGTTCCAATTTGAACCTGGGAAGTCCCACTTCTACAGATTGGGTATAGAAGCTGCTTTGCAGTTGCGTCCATTCAGTAATGCTAAGCCCCGAAAATACATCCGCTATTGATTTTCCCTCATTGGGCAATAGCAGGGTTGCACGAAACTGGCCATTGCCGTAAGGCAGTTGCAGGGCCGTAAAATCGCCGGAAGCAGCCAGTTGAAAGGTGTCCGTCTGGTGCATCATCTTCACTGTTGTTTGCGTTCCACTTTCCGGATAAAAAGGCTGCGCTTCGGTATTGGCCTTATCAAATTTCGAACGCCAGTCGCCTTTAAAATATAAAGCGTTCATTAACAGCATTACCAGGTTGGGGTCGATTTCATCAAGCACTTTCGGTATTTTGCCATTGGTATGATCGCTGGCCCATTGGTTAATGGTGACAAGATCAGCAGGCACAAACGGTAACCCGGTTACCTGTGCATTAAAAGTATTTTTCATTGTAGTTAAAAAAGAGGTTTCAACCGGGAGTCCGTTTTTATAAAAAATAGCATTGGCAGGCGCTAATTTTACAAGATCGTCAGCCTGGGGCAGTTCGGTTAAGAGTGTGTTATAGGCTTTGTTCAGTTCGTCCTGCGATATGCCTTCTGCCTTCAGCGCTTGCATCATTTCTTCTTTTGTAGTGCCCTGCGCACCCTTTAATAACATTCCCAGTGCAATATGCAGGCTTAGGGGCGAAACGAAAATGTCTTTCTCTGCATCAGTTTCTGCCTGTAAGGTCTTAAAGAAGCCGAAAGAAAAATCGGTAAATACATTGGCAACAGGCGTTGCCAGCTCAATAGGGTGCTGTATATTGGATTGCTGTTTTTTATTGGCTTCCGGTGAGTTGTTTTTGCTGCAGCCAATGGCAGTAAGCAACATCATTGAAAATGAAGCGTATAAAAATAAGTTTTTCATCATTCGAAGTAAGACTATAACTATTTTAAGACGGCAATATTGTTTGGAACGCAACAGGGTTGACAAATATTTTTAAAAAATTATATACCTGGTCTGACTGTCCCGGTCTGACCAGGCATATCCCAAATGTGAATAACCTTCCATTTTCTGTACAAAAAATGTTTGGAAATAAAGATTTTTTTCTACCCTGTTTAGGGTCTAAATTCGCCTTTTGATTTCACGGGTAGATTACAACCTCAACAATATATTTTAACAAAATTACAAGTTGGATTGCCCTTTTGAATCGTTGGTATTAACTAATGAGTGGAACTTTATCGCTGATATTAAATAATGGATGTAAGTAACGTAAATAAGGACAGGAAGCAGAAAAGAAGACCAGGCAGCGCAATTGATCTCGGTACCATGGTATATGGCAAAGTGCCTCCACAGGCAAGAGAGCTGGAAGAAGCGGTGCTGGGCGCCATCATGCTGGAAAAGGGCGCTTTTGACGGGGTGATAGAAACCATAAAAAATCCAGAATGTTTTTATGTAGACGCACACCAGCGCATTTTCAGCGCCATGCAGTCGCTGGCCAATAAAAGCCAGCCTATTGATATACTTACCGTAGTGGAAGAGCTGCGCAGCCGCGAAGAGCTGGAGATGGTTGGCGGCCCGTATTTTGTAACCAGGCTTACGAACGCGGTAGTTTCGGCGGCCAATGTGGAATCGCATGCCCGTATCATTATGCAGAAGTTCATCCAGCGGGAGCTGATACGTATCAGCGGTGAAATTCTTACCGATGCCTTTGAAGACAGCGCCGATGTTTTTGATTTGCTGGATGATGCAGAGTCAAAACTATTCGAGATTACCAATTCGCATATGCGCAGCACCATACAGTCTATCGATTCTGTACTGGTCGATACCATTAAAAGAATTGAAGAATTACGGCATCGCAACGAAGATATCACAGGCGTTCCGAGCGGTTTTAAACCACTCGATAAAGTAACGTATGGATGGCAAAATAGTGACCTCATCATATTGGCCGCCAGGCCGGCTGTAGGTAAAACGGCTTTCGCGTTAAATCTTGCCCGCAATGCGGTAATGAATCCCGGGAAGCCGACACCCGTTGCATTTTTTTCGCTGGAGATGAGCGCCGCACAATTGGTACAGCGGGTGCTGGCCGCAGAAAGTGAGATCATGCTCGAAAAAATTGCCCGTGGTAAAATGGAAGAGCATGAAATGAAACAGCTATACACAAAAGGCATACAGCGTTTATCGCAGGCTTCTTTATTTATTGATGATACAGCAGCGCTTAATATTTTTGAGCTGAGAGCAAAATGCCGTAAGCTTAAAAACAAGCATAATATAGGGATGGTGATTATAGACTACCTGCAATTGATGAGCGGTACAGGCGATGGACGGGGAAACAGGGAGCAGGAGATCAGCACCATCAGCCGTAACCTGAAGGGACTGGCCAAGGAGCTGAATATTCCTATAATAGCATTATCCCAGTTAAGCCGTGCGGTAGAGCAAAGGGGCGCAAAAGAGGGCAGCCGTATTCCCCAGCTAAGTGATCTGCGGGAATCCGGAGCCATTGAGCAGGATGCAGATATGGTGATGTTCCTTTATCGCCCCGACTATTATGACATGAATACCAATGCTGAAGGTGAAGACCAAAAGGGGCTGACAGAAGTGAAGATTGCCAAACACCGTAATGGTTCCCTGGAAACGATAAAACTGAAAGCCTTGCTGCATATACAAAAATTCATTACCTGGGATGATGATCCTTACAATGCGATAGGCCTCGGCGGGGGTACCTGGCGCCCGGTAAATGATGATGCAGACGGAGGCGGCGCAAGATTGTTCCAGGCACAAAGCAAGATGAATAATATGAGCGAGGATGAGCTGGATGATGCACCGTTTTAAATTAATTCATAGTTTACTGTATGGTCAACAAGATTATAAGATATCCTAACTTGATATTGCCAATAAATTTTTGACATAGAGCAGTTGTTACCTTATTTCTATATAAAAGAGTTTGACGCTGCACAAAGCAGCATCGTGCTGGACGAAGATAATGCGCGCCATGCTGTACAGGTGCTGCGTATGAAAATGGGCGAAAGCCTTCACCTTACGGATGGTAAAGGCCATTTGATAACTGCCAGCATTACCAACGATCATAAAAAGCATTGTGAAGTGCAGGTACTGGAAATTGAGCGGAAAGCCCCCAACGAGCCTGGCATAAGCATTGCTATTGCGCTTACTAAAAACGCCAGCCGCTTTGAATGGTTTTTGGAAAAAGCAGCGGAACTGGGTGTAAAAAGCGTGATACCTCTTATCACCAAACGTACCGAAAAGCAGAAGTTTAAGGAGGAGCGGCTGCAAAATATTCTGGTGAGCGCTATGCTGCAAAGCCAGCAGAGCTGGTTGCTACAACTGGAAGCCCCGGTTGAATTTGATGCGTTCATTATACAGGATCATTTGTCATGTACCAACAGGTACATCGCTCATTGTATAGAAAGTAATAAACAATCGTTGCAATACCAAACCTCCTCCTCCATTATTCTTATAGGTCCCGAAGGCGATTTTACGCCTGAAGAAATAAACATTGCTATGGAAAAAGGCTACCAGCCGGTTACTTTAGGTGCTGCCAGGTTAAGAACTGAAACTGCCGGAATAGTGGCTGCCGCAATATTAAGAGTGGGCAGTTCTTTTGCACGCTAACCCAAATCCAGCGCTATATTTGTTTTATGATTAAAGCGATTACAAATGCCGTTATCTATTCGGGGTGTGAAGTGCTGGAAGGACAAAACATTCTTGTGGAGCATGGAAAGATACAGGACATTGTTAGTACGATTCCCGATGATGCTGTGAGGATAGATGTTGCAGGCAGAAGCATTGCCCCTGCGTTTATTGATATACAGCCTAACGGCGGTTACAATTTATATTTTTCAAAAGAAGTTTCGGCAGCAGCGCTGGACGATATGTGCCTGGCCAGCAGTGATCATGGTACCGGTTTTATCATTCCTACATTGATATCATCTGATCACCGTACTATTATTAAAGCTATTAATGTTGTGGGGCAGTATATGCAAAAGCAACCGGGTGTTTTGGGTATGCACCTGGAAGGGCCGTTTATTAATGTTGAAAAACGGGGCGTACATCCTGCGCATATTATACGAAAACCAACTGATGAAGAGTTGCAGGTCATCATTAAGGCCGGGCGCGGCATTATTAAAATAATCACGATCGCCCCTGAATGTTTTACGGAGCAGCAGCTGCAAATGCTGCTGGATAGCGGCATTAATATTTCCATAGGCCATACAATGATTAATTATGACGAGGCTCAGTATTATTTTTCAAAAGGCATTCAGCTGGTTACACATTTATATAATGCAATGACCCAGATGGGCCACCGGGAATGCGGTCTTGTGGGGGCAATATTTAATAACGATAAGGTTTATGCGCCTGTTATATTAGATGGCGGTCATTGTCATTATGCAGCGGCACAAATAGCGTATAAACAAAAGGGAGATAAATTGATATTACTTTCTGATGCTGCTTTTCTGGGAAGAAGAAAGCTGCAGTTTGACTGGGAGCGCCTGAGCATTACAATGACCGATGGTTTTTACAGGGACGCGGCGGGAAACCTCGGAGGCGCCGCTATTTCTATGATGGATGCGGTAAAGAATGCGGTCGAACATTTGCAAGTATCGCTGCAAACAGCTGTTGAAATGGCTACCAGCCGCGTTGCAAAAGCGATCAAAGCAGACCATGAGATCGGCTATATAAAACCGGGCTATCCTGCCAGGTTTGTGTTGTTTGATGATTGTTTTAAAGACAGCAAAGTTTTAATCGGCTGACTGATGCTGCGTATTCTTTTCTTTATATATGCTGGTTCAGGTTCCCGGTGCATATTGGTTTTACCCCATTATTTAATGCCGGTAAATCTATCGGCGCATTATAATCCATCTTCTGCAACGATAATAGTGGGCCCTGCTTTTTCAATTTTATTTATTTCTTCTTTGCTGATACCTCCGTCTGTAATAATATAATCAACCTGGTCCAGGTTACAGATTTTGCCCAACCCTCTCCGGTTGAATTTGCTGCTATCTGCCAGGATCACCACCGTTTGAGCCAGGGGAATCATTTTTTGATTAAGGCTGGCTTCCATAATGTTGGTTATCGTAAGCCCGTGATTTAGGTCGATGCCGTCCACACCTAAAAAAAGTATGCCAAATGACAGCTCATCCAGAATTCTTTCTGCAAAAAAGCCAGCGGTAGAAGACGAGCTTTGATGTACCAGTCCGCCTAACTGGAGTACTTCCACTTTGGGCCGGTTGCAGAGCTCAAGCGCTACTTTTAATGCAGGGGTAATAACGATAACTTTTTTTTCAGGATATAAAATGCGGGCCAGTTCATATACCGTTGTGCCGGATCCGATCATAATGGAATCATTCTGACCGATCAATCCCAAGGCTGCCTTTGCGATTTTTTTCTTTTCTTCAGAATTGATGAATTCCTTTTCATCGATCGGCCGTTCAATAGCATAAGGGTTATTGATTGAGGCCCCCCCGCGGGTACGGAAAAGCAGTTTTTTTTCCTCCAGTAATTTCAGATCCTTGCGGATGGTAACACCACTAACCTTCATTTCATCAATTAGTTCCGGAATACTAACCTTTCCTTTTTCCTGGAGTTTTTTGAGAATAAACTGGTGCCGTTCTGTAATTGTATTCATGTTTGAAAATTAATAAACAAAGTTGCCGATATTTTTCTAACAATTGCAAATGCTTTAAAAAACTTTACTATTTAATAAGATTCGGGCTTTTATTTCCCTATTGTAAAATTTCAAAACATTATTTTTTATTAAAAATTATTTTATATTGTTAAATAATGTTACATTTGATTTAAGTTTAAAAGCAGAATTATACTCTTAAGAGGCAATAACCTGCTATTGTACTGGCGATTGCGATTTTTAATGCTTGCTTTTTATAATAATTTGTTTACTTATTAGTAATAATTTGTTTAAATGTGAAACATTTTTTTGCATAATTATTACATTTTAAAATAAGAAATGAAACAAAAGATGACCGTTACCACCGGCAACAATTTATAAATGTGAAAAAATCAAGTCTATTATGAAAAAAAACTATCATTTTTTCTTTCTTAAAAGCGGTTGCAGGGCGCTTCACCTGACTGCTTTTTTTTGCATCTGCCTGCTCTGCCTGGGTGTTACGGGGGCTGCGCAGCAAAATGGTCTGCGACAGGTGAAGGGGAAAGTCACAGACCAGGAGGGACAGCCTTTGTCCGGCGTTAGTGTAGTCGTAAAAAATAAAGCCGCCGGCACCACTACTGATGAGCAGGGCACTTATGTACTGGCAGTATCGGAAATGGATTCGGTTCTTGTTTTTTCAATTGTTGGGTACACCCAGCAGGAGATCGCATTGGGTAAACGCACCGTTGCAGACGCGATTTTGCAAAAAGACGTTACCGGGTTGGGCGCCGTTGTGGTGGTGGGATACGGTACACAAAAAAAGGTAAATCTGACCGGTGCGGTAGCTACTATAAGCGGTGATCAGCTGGAGCATCGTCCCAATCTCTCCACCTCTGCCGCCTTGCAGGGGCTGGCTCCGGGGGTTACGGTTACTTCGCAAACGGGATCGCCGGGAGACGACGGAGGGGAAATCCGTATCCGGGGCATTAACTCTTTCGGGGGATCCAGCAGCGCCCCGCTGGTTATAGTTGATGGTGTTCCCGGCGCCATCAATGATATTGATCCTAATCTTATAGCATCCATATCGGTTTTAAAAGACGCGGCTTCTGCCTCTATATATGGATCGAGGGCGGCCAATGGCGTAATACTGATCACTACTAAAAGAGGCAAAGACAGAATTGCTGTTATGTATAGAGGGTATGTAGGCAAACAGCAACCTACGGCCATACCCAAAGTTACCGATGGGCTTACCTATATGAAAGTATTTAATCAGGCCAATCAGAATGATAATGGTTATGATATATATAGTGAAGAGGATATCGAAACCTTTAAGGAAAAGTATGCTGAAGACCCCGATAATTATGACTGGCAAAAAGCTATTTTAACTGGAAACGGAGTGCTGCACAACCACTTTGTATCGCTGAATGCAAATACCGGAATCATAAAAGTATTACCGTCTTTAACTTATGCCGAGCAGAATGGCATTATCCGGAATACAAATTTTAAAAGGTATATTTTCAGAAATAACATGGATATTACTCCAAGCGAGAAATTTAATATCAAATTTGATATCTCTGCTACCGTTAAAAACAGGTTGCAGATAGCCAATGAAAGCACTATCTGGAATTATTTGGGCAGGATGCCCACCAATATCCCGATCCGCTATGGCGATCTTTGGTCGGAAGGATGGGTCAAGATTAACCCTGTGGGTTATATAGAAGAAGGCGGCAACAAAAAAACGAATAATATTGAATTAATCGGCAACCTAAGTGTGAATTATAAACCTGCCCGGTGGTTATCCATCACGGGTTTGGTAGCGCCCCGGTATGTTACCACAAATGCGCATTCGTTTATTAAACCGGTTATGACTTACCTGGAGGATGGTTCTGAAGCCGGTACTGCGGAAACTTATACCAGTTTAACGGAAACCTCCTACAGGTACTTTTATGGTAACTACCAGTTGTACGCAACGGCGAATAAAAATTTTAATGAGCATGGTTTAAGTCTGACATTGGGAGCCTCCCGTGAAACTTATGATAGGAACTATATAATGGCTTACCGGCAGAATTTTGCCTATGATGATTATGAAGTAATAGATGCCGGTGCCGACGATGCAACCAAAAACAATGCGGGCAACCGTACACAATGGTTGCTGATCTCGGGTTTTGGGCGTTTTAATTACGATTTTAAAGGGAAATATCTGTTTGAAGCAAATATGAGGTATGACGGTACCTCCCGTTTTATTGCTAATAATCGCTGGGGAGCGTTTCCCTCCTTTTCTTTAGGCTGGATCCTTACTAAAGAACCTTTTTTAGCTTCATTAAAACCTGTATTAAGTTTTTTAAAGTTAAGAGGCTCCTGGGGAAAACTGGGTAACCAGGACATCAGCGCTTCTTATTATCCTTTTACAGAAGTGTTGTCAATGGGGAGTGTATCCATGGGCGGCGTCATTTATCAGTCGGCTGCACAAAACAGTATGTCCAATCCTGATCTTCGCTGGGAAGAAACGACTGTGCGGGGCTGGGGGCTGGACGCTACGCTTTTTAATAAGTGGTCTTTTACTTTCGACTGGTATGATAAAAAAACAAACGGTATTTTGTTACAGTTGAACACTTCTCAGCTTACAGGATTGACCGCTCCCTATCAAAACGCAGGGGTTGTTACCAATAAGGGCTGGGAACTTTCAACCAACTATAATGATAAATGGAGAGATTTTAAATTAGGCATAGGATTTAATCTCTCCGATGTTAAAAACAGGATCGTAGATATAAAGGGCCAAACATCGGGTACCTTGCTTCGCCAGCAGGCGGGTTATGCCATTAACTCTATTTATGGGTATATCGCCGATGGCTTATATCAGTCGCAGGAGGAAATTGACGCCGGGCCGACACAGATCGGCACCTTACAGCCCGGAGATATCCGGTATAAAGATATTGCCGGCGCTTTTGATGATAACGGAAACCCGATCGCCGACGGCCAGATCACAGACGATGATAAGGTGATCATCGGGAGTACAATACCCCGGTACACTTATGGCTTTAATCTTAATCTGGGGTGGAAAGGAATCAGCTTGGGCGGTTTTCTGCAGGGAGTGGGAAAGGCCGACGGTTATTTAAGCTCTCACTACGTGATACCCCTTGTAAATTCGAGCGCTGTTAAAGAATGGCAGCTGGATTACTGGACATCTGAAAATACGGATGCCTCCCTGCCACGGCCTTCCATTACGTCTACCAACAATACGCAAAATAGTTCCTTTTGGATGAGGAGCGCCTCTTACCTGCGGCTTAAAAATATTCAGTTAGGGTATGAGCTGCCCGGGAATTTTCTGAAGCGTACGGGGCTTAAAGGTGTTTTTGTTTACCTGAACGGGCAAAATGTGTTTACTAAAACCAGGTTTTACCAGGGCTACGATCCTGAGATAAATTATAACGCAGACGCTACCGACGGCGTATCGCTGGGAGATGGTAACTATTATCCCCAGGTTAAAACATACACTTTTGGCATTGATATTAAATTTTAAAAAAATGAAAAAAATATTTATACCTGTAAATCTGATGATTACTGCGCTGGTGCTGGGGGTTTCTTCCTGCAAAATGGATCTTTTGCCCTTAGATGGTCCCTCTTCCGAAACCTTCCCTGCTTCTGAAAAAGAAGCAGAGATGGGATTATATGCTGCTTATTATTATATTAGCCAGTTAAATGCCGCCAGCACGCCGATATGGCATGTAATGGACAACATTACAGATGTAGGTTATGCCCGGCCCGGTAATAATTATACTTCGGCAATTACCAGCGCGGTTACAACCGATAATGCCCTTGCTATAAAGCCATGGGAGTATCATTATAAAACCATTGCACGTTGCCATGCCGTACTGGATAACCTGCCTGATATTAAAAGTACCATGAGTGAGGACAGTTATAATCAGCTGGACGCCGAACTGCGTTTCATCAGGGCTTACTGTTACTCGCAACTGATCGAGCTTTATGGCGCAGTACCTTTGGTAACACATGCGGTAGGACTTGATGATGCCAATGTGGCCAGAACGTCTAAGGAGGATGTTGAAACTTTTATACTGGATGAACTGACCGCTACTGCTGATTATCTGCCCCTCTCGCAGGCCACCTATGGCAAAGTAAGGGCTTCAAAAATAGCGGCATATATGTTAAAGGCCCGGGTAGCATTATACGCCCAAAAATATGATGTGGCGGCAGCGGCGGCGAAAGTAGCGCTCGATCTTTGCAGCGGTGTGCATGAACTGACGGCTTTTAATGAAACTATAGATTACGCCGGCGAAGATTATACAGCAGGAGAGCCGGATGTTTCCAATATTTTTGGTCACGAAGGCTATACCAACAGCAGCGAATGGATATGGATAGCCGAATACAGTGAGGTTACAGGCAATACACACAATGAGCAATATTACTCAGCCTCCAGATTGGGGAAGGGTGTTTGTTACTGGGGCCCCACCCAGGATTTTATCAATACTTTTCAGATGAACGATGGAAAATCTATTACAGAGTCTGATCAATATGATCCCAATAATCCATTTGCGAACAGGGATCCCCGCCTGGATATGTACTGTGTGCGCCCGCACTCCCGTTTTATGGGATATCAGTTTGAGCCTAATACTTCTTTTAAAACAGTAAATAACTATTGGCCTGTTTTAAACGGAGAGGCGTCAGATCCTTCTTCTGTAACCAATACAGACGCTACTAATGCCTACCGATCCTTTAGCGGCTATTTATGGCGCAAGCATGTGGATATAAATGATTATGCCACTACTTCTGTGAGCGGGTATTCCGACTTAAATGTAGGGATCTTCCGTTTGGCGGAGCTACTACTGATCTATGCAGAAGCAAAAATAGAAGCGAATGATATCGACGATACGGTATATGATGCAATTAACAGGATTCGTGAACGGGCAAATATGCCCGACCTGCCTGAGGGGCTGTCGCAGGCAGCATTACGTACAGCATTGCGTTATGAACGAAAAGTTGAATTAGCTGATGATGGATTCAGGTGGTATGATCTGCGCCGATGGGGAATTGCACAAAATGTGATGAATGGCTATCTGTATTTAAATCGTGCCGCAAACTCCTGGAGCGGGAATGTGCTGACGGGTTTCGATGAGAACTACACACCTGTTTATAATCAGACAGAGGCGTTGAAATATTTCACTACACAGGCTGTTACTTTCCAGGAAAACAAAGATGAATTATGGCCCATCCCTCAGTCGGAAATGGATGCAAATGATCAATTAGTTCAAAACCCCGGGTATTAAGGTGCCTGACAAAAAGCAGACAGTCTCCGGATATCTTTTTGAACAACATTGCCTGGTTAATAATTGTTGCCACGATGATTGCAGGCTGTAAGAAAAAATAATAAGATGACAGGAAAAGCGTATTTGCCTAAAAGATTTTTGACCCCTGAAAAAAGACGATGGCTCATTATAGCCGTCATATTTTTAGCTATTGTTTTTAATTACATAGACAGGCAAATTCTTTCTATCCTGAAACCGGCATTAAAAACCGGATTTCATCTGGATGATGCAGGATATGCATTTATCTTAAATACCTTCACAATATGCTATGCCATTATGTACCCGGTAACCGGATGGATGGTGGATAAGTTCGGCGCAAAAGTGGTGATGTTTTGGGGCATTATTACCTGGTCGGTGGCCTGCATCGGGGGTGGCATATCCCGTACTGTGGGCCAGTTTGGCTTCTTCAGGGCTTTGCTGGGAGCCGCTGAACCGACCAATTTCCCGGCACAGTTAAAAGTAGTGACTATCTGGTTCCCGGGTAAACTGCGGGCAACCGCCAATAGCCTTTGCGTGGCCGGAAGCTCCATTGGTGCGATCATTGCGCCTCCCTTAGTGGCCTACATCGCATTAAAATATAACTGGCAGGTTGCTTTTATCGCTATGGGTGTTATAGGGCTATTGATTGCCATTCTTTGGAAACTGGTTTATCGCGATTCCCCACCACATATATTGGAAGCGGCCACTGATCATCCGGTTGCTAAAGAGGTTCCTGCCTTTCAATGGAATGCCTTATGGAAGACAAAGAGTTTGTGGGGCGTATTGCTGATACGGTTTGTAAGTGACCCCGTGTGGTATTTCTGTTTATTTTGGTTGCCGGGCTATTTACAGGAGTCTTCGGGATTGAGCCTGGCGCAGATAGGTATGTTTGGCTGGATTCCCTTTTTGTTCGCTGATGTAGGCGCTGTTGCTACTTCTGCCTGGTCGGATAAACTGGTACGCAGGGGAGTAGCTCCGTTAAAAGCCCGTAAAACGATGCTGACGGCCGTGGCGTTTCTGGCCCCGCTGTGTGCATTAACACCTTACCTGCACCATGCATGGGCAACGCTTATTGTTTTCAGCATGGTAGCGATCGCCTGTCTAAGCTGGCTTTTCACGATAAGTGTTGTAGTAGCGGAGGCGTTTCCGGTTAAAAATGTAGCCAGTGTATTAGGCATTGCCGGAGGTTTTGGCGCGCTGGGCGCCGTATTGTTCAACTATTTCGTGGGGCAGCTTATGGGTACATTAGGCGCATCGAAAATATTTATGGTAATGGCTTTTTTACATCCGGCAGCAGTACTGCTCTTATGGTTGATGGTACATCCTGAAAAGCCGGGGCCGGGCGAAATTGCAGGGCAAATAATATAGCATAAAGAATAAACAAGATATTATGACAACAAGGAAAATAACAGAAAGTGCAAGAACGCTTGCCGTACGTGAAAAAGTGGATGTAGTGGTAATAGGAGGTGGTCCGTCGGGCATCATGGCGGCCATGGCAGCGGCTGAAGACGGATTGCAGGTGCTGCTGGTTGAAAGCCGCAGTTTTGTGGGTGGCAATATGACCATTGGCCTGCCTATCCTGGGATTTTTAGGACAAAAGGGGAACCAGATTATTAAGGGGCTGCCCCAAAAGTTCATTGACCGGTTAAAGGCTGTGGGTGCTTCCAGCGAACACCGGCCCTGCCCATTACACATGAGTCTTACCCTTGTAGAGCCGGAAGCGGTAAAAACGGTGGCATTAGAGATGTTGGTGGAAAGTAATGTAGCACTCTTGTTTTATGCGTTTTGTGCCGGCGTGATCATGGAGGAAGATGTCATTAAAGGGGTGATCATTGAAAGTAAGGCGGGCCGGGAGGCCATTCTTGCCAAAGTGGTTATTGATTGCAGCGGCGATGCGGATGTGGCTTACAGGGCCGGCGTGCCCTGCGACTATGGAAATGAGCAGGGCGGGGTACAGCCGCCTACGCTCATGTTTTGCCTGGGAGGCGTGGATACAGAAAAACTCCGGTTAAGTATTGCCAGAGAGTCCCGTACCTATTTAACCGACTTTATTCCTGCAGAATATTTTGGACAGAACCATCAATTTATTGTAGTTGGCCTGCGCAGCCTTATTCAACAGGCTGCAGAAGAGGGAATAACCCTGCCCGTAGAAAGAACGATACTTATTACGGGTTTACGCAAAGAAGAAGTATGGGTAAATATGAGCAGAATAAACGGTGTAAATGGCACTGACCCCGGCAGCCTTACCTATGGAGAAATAGAAGGGCGAAAACAAATAGAAACGATCCAGCAATACCTCGTGCGTTATGTTCCGGGTTTTGAAAATGCCTATTTTTTAAAGACGGCTCCTTTTCTTGGAATAAGAGAAACAAGGCGTATACATGGTCTTTACACGATGACCCGGGAAGATATTTTAGGATGCCGTCATTTTGAGGATGCTATAGCAGTGGCCAGCTACCCTCTTGATATTCATCATCCGCAGGGAGGAGGCTGTACACTCGAATGGTGCGGAGATTGCTATGATATTCCCTATCGTTCTTTGCTTCCGCAGCCGGTGAAAAATCTGCTGGTGGCGGGTCGCAGCATTTCTGCTACCCACGAAGCAATGTCGGCTATAAGGGTGATGGCCCCCTGTATGGCGATGGGGGAGGCAGCGGGGCGTGCAGCTAAAATGGCGATCAGGACAGGTGTGCAGCCTGCCGATATTGATGTGAAGCAATTGCAGCAGGAGTTACTCGGCAGGGGCGCTTATTTGCGTATTGACCTTCAATAATTGATTTGCCGGATATTTTATTATAAACACAGGCGTATGATTAACAGGAGAAAATTTTTAGAGACAGCTGGTGCTGCGGCTTTGGTTCCGGCGTTGTCTGCCTATTTACCGCAAACTGCGTGGCGTAACAATAAAAACAATGCACATCGCATACTAAGCTGCAATATTCGTGTGGCCCTGGATGAGGATGAACCCAAAGGGTACGGCTGGTCTGCACGAAAAGATATTTGCCTGAAAATTATAAAAGACAAACGGCCTGATATTGTTGCGCTTCAGGAAGTATTAAAAGTACAGGCAGATGACCTGCGGAATTTTTTTTCGGCCTATCAGCTATTTGGCTTCGAGGGACCCGAAATGGACCCTCATCCGACCGGCTATTATGGTATCGCAAAAAATCCTATCCTTTTTTCTGCAAAGCGGTATGAATTACTTACCGGAGGCACTTACTGGCTTTCAGAAACACCACTGGTTGCGGGGAGCAAATCCTGGGATACTGCCCGGGCCAGGCATGCGAACTGGATACGCATCAGAGAGAGGTGCACCGGCAAGGAATTCAGGGTGGTTAATCTCCATTTGGATCATGTATCGGAAACCGCAAAAATACGGCAGGCTGAAATGGTGGCCCAGGAAAGCGCGCAATATATGCCGGACTTTCCCCAGCTACTGGCCGGAGATTTTAATTCAAAATTTAACAGCAACGTAATGGATGCTATACGAAACAGTAATTGGAAAGATAGTTATGAAACCATTCATGGAGCCACCGAGGCGGGATTTACTACCCATGAATTTAAAGGTGAGCGTTATGAAAAAGGCGCTTCAAAAGGAAGGATTGATTTTATCTGGTATAAAGGAAGGGCGCAGCCAACCGGGGCCGCCATTGTCCGGGACTCAGTGAATGGAAAGTATCCCAGCGATCATTTTTTTATGCAGGCAGACTTAATTATTGAATAAATAAAATAGTATGAGAAACAAAACATTCAGTATCGCATTTTTATTTTTAGTTCTTACGCTGAGCTGCTTTGCGCAGGATAAGTACCAGAAACCTGTTTTAACAGAAAAAGGTTCCTGGACCCTAATTATGGTACCCGATCTTCAGAATTATGTAAAGTGGCAGCGAAATCAGCCTTTGATGAATTTGATGATGGCTTGGATCGCAGAGAATATTGACAGCCTTAATATAAAAATGGTTATGGGCATGGGCGACCTGGTGGAGAACAATGAAAAAATTACCAGTGATTATGATGGTGATCAAACCACCAAAAGTCAATGGGAAGCTGTTTCGAAAGCTTTTGACAGGCTGGATGGCAAAGTGCCTTATATTGCAGCAACAGGCAATCATGATTATAGTATTGACAGGGAAGGGCGCCGCAGTTCGCATTACAGCGAATATTTCACGACTGAAAAGAACCCGCTGAACCAGAAAATCCTGGTGCAAAATACAAGAGATGAACAGGGGCAACCTACCCTGGAACATGCCGCTTATGAATTAAAAGGGTTAAATGGAAAAGATTATCTTTTTATGACCATTGGTTACGCGCCACAGGATACGGTACTAACCTGGGCAAAGCATATAGCGGCATTGGATCAGTACAAAAATAGCCGGATTATATTATCCACGCATGCTTATCTTGATGCGAAAGATAAGCGGACATCGGGAGTAATTAACTGGCTTTACTGGGAGCCCTACAACATACACAACGAAATACAAAAGTCGCCCAAAGTGCAATTGCCCGGGGCTAATAACGGTGAACAGATATGGAAAAAGCTGGTGCAGCCTTCTGCAAATATAGAGATGGTATTATGTGGCCATATTTCCGGAGAGGGGTACCGCAGCGATAAAAATTCAGCAGGCAAAACTGTTCATCAGATCCTCTTTGATGCACAATCAATGGGCGGCGGGCACCGCTACGGAAACGGTGGAGATGGCTGGCTGCGCATACTGGAATTTTGCCCCGATAATAAAACAGTGAAAGTAAAAACCTTTTCACCGCTTTTTGCTGCATCCCCGACCACACAACAGTTTGCCTGGAAAACAGATAGCCGTAATGATTTTGTGATTCACTTCGATCAATGATTCAATAGCGCTGAACAGGCAATGAGCGAAGCAGATTGGGCCGGCAACCGTGCCAGTGTTAAACGGTTAAACATTACCGGAAAATGCCCGGTATGCAATAACATTCTTTGGAAGCACCTTTTTAATACGATTATTCCTTCGAGATATTAAAATAAGATTAAACTATAAGCATTAAATAATAATTAAGATATGAGAATACTAATAACAGCACCTTACAATGAGAAAGGTTTATTGGAATTGGAACAGCAGCTTGGGGAAGTAATTTACCAACCCTGGAAAGAGCAGGGCAGGGCTTACAATGAATCTGAATTGCTCGGCCTATTGAGCGCTTCAAAGGCTGATGCATTTATTACAGAGCACGACCAGGTTACCGCCCGCGTGATTGAGCAAAACAATCATCTCCGTTTTATAGGTGTTTGCAGAGGTACACCCTCAAATGTTTCTCTGCCGGTTGCAACCAAATATAATATACCGGTATTTTATACACCGGCCCGTAATGCGCAGGCTGTTGCCGAAATGTTTATTGCCAATGTTATTACATTCTTAAGACATACTTTACCTGCAATAAATTGGCTGCGTAGCAGGAAATGGGATGAAGGGGCGCACACTTCCTATCTGCAATTTAAAGGCAATGAACTGGCCGGCAAAAAAATAGGCATCGTGGGTTTTGGCGCAATTGGTCAGCTGATCGCAAGGCTGGTGGAAAACTATCCCTGCGAAATATACTATTACGATCCGTTTATTGATCCTGCGGGCTTCCCTTCTTATCATGCTGTAACATTGGAGCAGCTTTTTTCGGATTGCGATATTGTGTCTGTTCATTTACCTGTTCTGGAAGGCACAAAAGGAATGATCGATCAAAAGCTGTTTCAATTAATGCAGCCACATGCTTTATTTGTAAATACATCCCGGGCGGTGGTCGTCAACAGAAATGACTTATATGAAGTTTTATCCCGGCACAAAATCAAAGGGGCTATTCTGGACGTTTTTGATAATGAACCTCCGGATCAGCTGGACTATAATATTATAGATTTACCCAACGTAATAGCAACACCCCATATTGCGGGTGCCACAACTGAGGTGGAGGATCATCATGTAAAGATCATGAATGAAGTATTGACGGACTGGCTATCAAAAAACGAGATACAACAATCACGGCTGGCGAATCCGCAAATCTTATTACCTGAAAATAAAAGCTAAATGATGAAAAAGGAAGTTTATTTGGTTTTAGATATCGGTACCGGAAATATCAGGGCCGCAGTTGTAACGCCATCGGTTGAGATTCTGGGAATTGCAAGAGCCGACATCCGATATTACCGGGATACCAACTACCCGGAATCTATTTATTTTGATCCTGGAGAACTATGGACGCAATTAACAGGGTTGGTGCACAGCGCCATCGAACAGGCTGGCGACATTGTTGTTCGGGCCATAACAACAACCAGTCAGCGGGAAGGTATTGTACTGGTAAATAAAAAAAATAAAGCGATTATCGGATTACCTAATATTGATCATCGTGGAAGAGAATGGGAAAATATTTTTCCGGAAAAGGATTTTATTTACAGGTTGAGTGGCCGGTATCCTACTTCCCTGTTTTCTGCATATAAACTTATTGGTATCAGGGAGCGCAGGAAAGAGATATGGCAGGACCTTTCATTTTTTTTGAGCATCAGCGACTGGGCCGCATGGGCGTTAAGCGGGGTGCCTAAGTACGAGCATTCCCAGGCTTCTGAAACTTTATTGTACGACGTTGCTGCTGCAGACTGGAGTACGGATCAGTGCCATATTTTTGGCATAGCCCGGCAGTTGCTGCCCGACCTGGAATTGTCAGGAACAATTGCAGGCAAAATAATACCTGCTGTTGCAGCGCAATGGCATATAGATCCGGGTGCAAAAATTATTATAGGTGGTGGCGATACACAGATGGCTATCAAAAGCACACGTCCTGCTGTGGGCGATGTGGTTATTGTTTCGGGAACTACCACCCCGGTTGTGAAACTGGAAAGTAGTTATATAACCGATCAGCATCAAAGAACCTGGACGAGCAGGGATATAGTGCCGGATCGTTTTATGTTTGAGGCAAATGCAGGAGTGACCGGGCTGAATTATCAAAGATTAAAGGAAGTTTTTTATCCGAACGAAGGATATGAGGTAATGGAAAAAGAATTACAGGAAGATCTGCATACACAATGTGTTGCTTCCTTAGGTTCCCTCGTTGCAGGAGAAAAAAAGCCTGTAGTCAGGGGCGGATTTGTTTTCCCGGTCCCCGTACCTCATGAACTCAGGCGAAGCAGTTTTATATGGGCAACGTTAACGGATATTTGTTTTTCAATAGTGGAGAATTATAAAGTGCTGGCGGAAGTATCCGGGCATACAGCTGATTATATTTGGGCCTGCGGCGGCGGTATGCAGAGTGTAATGCTCCGCAAGCTTTTAGCCACCGTTACGGGAAAAGATATTTTAGTCAGAGAACATTTTGAACAGGCAACCGTAGCAGGTGCAGCTATCCTTTGTAATGAAGCCTGCAATGTGCCGTACGTATTGAAGCAACAGGAATTTAATTGTATACGGCCTGACGATACCTGTGTGGATAAAATGAATGCTATGTATCATTCGTGGAAGGAAATACGGGAAAGTTTTAGAATAACAGATTAAAGCTATGGATATGAGCGAGGCCTATTTTGTGGGAATCGATATTGGCACACAGGGCGCCCGGGTGGTATTACTGGACAAGCGGGGCACCCCGATAGCTTCAGAAGAAGAAGCTTTTTTGTTGAACGGTCTGTCAAGAGTAGTGCAGTCGCCCACCTTATGGTGGGCCTGCTGCAACCGGCTGCTGTCGGTGTTGTTTGAAAGCCTGGCTGATGATATAGATCTGTCAGCGGTAAAGTCAATAGCAGTAACTTCTACATCCGGTACCGTTATTCCTGTTAATAAACAGTACGAACCGCTTTATGGAGCGATCATGTATAGCGACCCCGGCGCTGCCGATGAAGCGGCCTTATGCCGGCAGGCTGCACAGGAAGCCGGGGTAGAAGGCTATACCGGTTTTAACACATCCTGTGGCTTACCTAAAATGTTATGGTTTCAAAAACAGTTCCCTGAATACACAAAAGAAGTATACAAATTTATTCACGCTGCAGATTTTATTACCGGCAGGCTGTGCGGAAAGTATGAGGTAACTGATTATACGAATGCTTTAAAATCCGGGTATAATCTCCATACCAATCAATGGCCGGCATACATTACCGGACACCTCGGTATTCCTGCTCAATGGCTGCAGCAGGTAATCCCTTCGGGTAAACCTTTAGAAGTGCTGGACCGGCGTCTTTCCCGGAAATGGGGCCTTTCAGATACCGTTATCATAACAACAGGTATAACCGATGGTTGCGCTTCTCAGATTGCTTCCGGCGCTGTTAGCCCTGGGCAATGGAATACAACAATAGGTACAACAATGGTCATTAAAGGTGTAACAAATGATGAAATCAGAGACGGTCTTGGCAGGATCTATAACCATCGGCATCCGGATGGATACTGGATGCCTGGCGGTGCAGGTAATATAGGAGCTGACTGGGTTTCCAGAGACTTTTCAGAGCGTTTATCCGAACTGAATCTACTGGCTGAGGCGACGGTCCCTTCTGGCGCCATTTCCTATCCCTTAGTGCAACAGGGTGAAAGGTTCCCTTTTATTGCACCGGATGCAACGGGCTTTGAAGCGGAAGGCCTTTCTCTTATTGAGTTATTTGTTTCTAAAATGGAAGGAGTTGCCTACGTTGAAAAATATGCATTTGAATTAATGGAGCACCTGTCGGGAGAACAAGTAAACACTGTTTTTACAGCCGGTGGCGCCAGCAATAGTGATATCTGGCTAAGGATCAGGGCAAATGTCCTGAATAAAAAAATCTGTAAAATGAAAAATGTTTCCGGAGCAGTTGGTGCAGCTGTGCTGGCCGCTTCCGGAGCTTATTATTCATCCCTGGCAACGGCTGCTGCTGCCATGTGCAGGGTTGAAAAAATTGTTGAGCCGCAACCAGCGCTTGTTAGGAAATATGATCAGTATTATAAACGATTTATCCTGATGCTTCAGGAAAAAAAATATCTGGGAGAAAATATTTATGCTTAGAGTCATCCTGCTGAGACATGGAGAAACCTCTTACAACGCTGAGGGGAACCGGTATTGCGGAAGAACGGATATAGGGCTTACGGAAAAAGGGATCGCACAGGCTATGAAAGTATTTGAAGCGCTGAAGAGCGTGCAGGTTGATGGGGTCTATTCATCGCCATTACAACGTGCCCGCAACACCGCTGTTATCGCCTCCGGCAACCGCCCGGTAATAACGGATGAACGCCTTATAGAGGCTGATTTTGGTTTATGGGAAGGAAAAACAAAAGCCGAGTTTAATGCCGAAAATCCCGCGCTTTGGACGCAGTGGATGAACGATCCTGAAACAGCCAGGGCCGGTGGCACGGGCGAAACGGGTGGCGAAATTGTACAGCGGGTGAATGATTTTTTTGAGGAGCTGCACAGCAGGCACAACGGGCAACGGGTAATGGTTGTGGCGCATAACGGCATCAACCGGCTGTACCTGGCTTCAAAGCTTGGCATGCCATTGTCTAATTACCGGCGTTTGGATATGGAGAACTCCGCTGTATCTTATTTTGAGCTGGATGATGAAAATGTGCTGGTCTTAAAAAAATTAAACGCTGGATCGATTTAACAGGCTTATTGCAAATTCACTCCGGTTAGAGCAGGCACTGATTGATGGGGAGCCGTGTCTGGCCGTCCCGGTCAGACACTGTCTTGCCAACCCGGCAATAGCGTTTTTGGTTACAACATGATCATAATAAATTAATTCTTAACCATAGTGTATGAGTATTCGAAATAACCTGGCATTACTTTTAATGATTTTTATTTTGTGGAGCTGCAAGGTTCCGCAAAAAGGCCATTCATTAAATAACGGGAACGAACAGGTTTCGGTCAGCCGCCTTCCCCGTAATATATATTGGGAAGAGGGCCGTTTTCATGTACAGGGTGTTGTGGTTGATAGTAAACATAACTGTGCTTATTTTTCATTTACAACAAGCTTGATAAAAACCAACTTAAAGGGGGCGGTGATTGGGAGCGTGGATGGTTTCATCGGGCATCTGGGATGTCTCGATATAAATCCAGAGGACGGGCGCATCTATGCTTCACTGGAATATAAAAACGACCAGATTGGCAAAGGGATTTTGAAGAAACTTGGCAACGAGGCGGAAAATAAAAACGAAACAAGTTCTTTTTATATTGCTGTTTTTGACGGCGAAAAAATTACCCGTCCGGGTATGAGCGCTGAAAAAGATAATATTCTTCATACTGTTTATTTGAAAGAAGTGGTTGATGATTATAATGCAACAGTCAGCAACAGGGGGAAGCAGGCTGGGCACCGCTATGCTTGCAGCGGTATTGACGGCATTGCCTTTGGTCCACAGTTCGGTCGAAAAAAAGGAAAGATGTTTTTAAACCTGGCTTATGGGGTCTATGGCGATACTACCCGCACCGATAATGATTACCAGGTGCTTGTTCAATATGATGCAAACGATTTGAAAAAATATGAGCGTCCCCTGTCGCAAAGCCGCTTCAATACAACAGGGCCCGCCCAACCCCTTAACAAATACTTTGTTTATACCGGAAATACTACGTACGGTGTTCAGAATTTAGAATACGACCCCAATACCGGGTATTGGTTTGCTGCCGTTTACACCGGGAAAAAAGCACAGTTCCCTAATTACAGCCTGTTTGCAATAGACGGCTCTAAAAGCCCGGTGCTGCAGGTGTTGAAAGGATTTGAAAACGGCGAGAAGGGCAAAGTGCTGCAACTGGCAAAAGCGGGTTTGTACGATAAAAAGAGTGGTGTACATGGGTGGTATTATGCATGGGGCGCTACCGGTATGCATGCTTTAGGCAATGGCTATTTTTATATTTCCCAAAACGGGGTATCTAAAAATAAAAATCAATATTGTAACCTCCGGCTGTATCGCTGGACAGGGCAGCCGTCCGCTCCGTTTGAAGAAGTAAAATAACAATTGATTTACCCATAGTGATATTTACTTTTGAGGTGGAATTTGTCGTACAGGCTTATTTTGCAGACAGTGGAAATAGACTTAACATTGTGTGGAAGCGTTACTGTAAACCGTTTTGCTAATTATTGACCCATGTTCCACTCCCGACTTTTTTCAGGAAGATATACCTTACGGATGCTATGGGCAATCCTGTTGATGGGCTGCACGTGCCGGCTGTACGCCCAAAAGGTATTTACGCTTCATGCCGACAGCCTGGACAAAAACATTGAATTGTCGTTTGTAGTTGCCGACTGGTATTTTCATCCTGGTGATCTGCTGCAGCCTGTTATAAGCACACAGGGCTGGGAGGCGCTGCCCTCTGCCAGTTTCGGAAAAGAGAACGCACCGCGGGATTGGAAGGGCTATGGATGGTTTGGGTTGTGGCTGAAAACAGATCAAAAAGCGGTGGATAAAAAGATAGGCCTGCGCATAGACCACGACGGCGCCTCAGAAATATTTATGGATGGAAAACCTGTTGGCGGTTTCGGAAAGGTGGGATTGTCGGCGGAGGCAACAGAAGGCGCCCGCTATCCCCGTGCGCTGGTACCGCTTTGGTTTGGCGATACGCTGCCCCACCTGCTTGCCATCCGGTATGCAAATTTTGCGAACGTTCATCCCGACTTCCCCGGTTTTGAAACCTATATAGGCGATTACCGGCTGGTTCATGCCATGCTAAGCCGCAACAGCAGCTTCCGGTCATTTATGCCTATGTGTGCGGCGGCGCAATGGATGCTGGCACTCATGCACCTGTTGCTGTTTCTTTTTTATCCGAGACAAAAGCTCAATTTATATTTTGCTGCTTATGCGGCCATTATGGGCATTATTGCAATAGCTTCATATTTATACTATGAAACCCACTATCCGGTAATCCAATACTACGCCGAATATGCGGGCAATGAATGTATGCCCCTGCTGATGTGGTTCGGCGGGTTATTACTGTACAATATCGGTTACGGGTATATCCCGGCGTGGAAAAAAACAGCGCTTGCAATAACCTCCGGCTTTTATTTTGCCGGGTTTCTGGCAATGGCGCTTTGGCACTCCCATCTGTGGGAATGGCACCGGGAGTATCATTTTGACTATGTGTCGCTTTTATTTTTTGTGTTCCTCTTATTTTTTTGCGACGAATTATGGGGTATTTTCTGCGCTATCCGCCGCGGGAAACCCGGATTATGGCTTATCGGTACCGGGGTGCTGTTGGCAGTAATAGCCATCGCCTGCACCTGGCTGGATATATTTAATGTATGGTCTGCCCGGCAAAACGGACTCAGGTTATTTACGATGTCTGCCGGAACGCTGGTATTCCCAATTTGTGTTTCCCTGTATCTCGCGCTCGATTTTGCACGAACCAATAAAAGCCTTACCGCAAGATTAGCCGAAGTGAGAACGCTTTCCAAACGCGCATTGGAACAGGAAGCGGAAAAACGCGAATTACTTGAAACGGAAGCCAGGCGATTGGAAGCAACCGTTCGGGAGCGTACAGCCGAATTGCAGCGGCAAACCGATAAGCTGCAGGAAATGGACAGGGTGAAATCCCGCTTCTTTACCAACATTACGCATGAATTTAAAACGCCGCTTACGCTGATCAGCAATCCCGCGCAGGAATTGCTGGCGATGAATAAAGATGCCTTAGTGCAATACCACGCAGAACTGATCAGGAAAAATGCAGAGCGGCTGTTGCAACTCATTAACCAATTGCTCGATCTAAGCAAACTGGAAAGTGGCTTAATGAACATTACACAGTCGCCACTGGAATTAGTAGCGGAACTGAAAAAACAGATCGGCAATTACGTGCCGTTGGCAAAACAAAAAGGAATTGAGCTGGATTTTATATCGGATTGGGAAGAAGTATGGATCCTGTCAGACCATGATAAGCTGGAAAAGATATGCAGTAACCTTTTGTCCAATGCGTTGAAGTTTACCGACAAAGGAAAGGTGGAAATGGCTTTGAAAAAAGACGCCGCTTCATTTACTTTATCTGTAAAAGACACCGGCAAAGGAATTGCCGCGTCCAGGCTGCCCTATATTTTTGAACGTTTTTATCAGGCAGACCCTTCGGATATCCGTTCTGCCGAAGGCACGGGCATTGGGCTGGCGCTTACCAGGGAGCTGATAACATTAATGGGTGGCAGTATTCGTGCTGAAAGTGTTGAAAAACAATATACGCTGATAGAAGTAACATTGCCTTTGCTGCCCGCGCTTCCTGCACAGCAAAATGATAGTACAGCAATGCCAGCAATACAGCGCCAGCAGGAAATGGCTATTCCGTTCTATGATACGGAAAAACTGCCTGTTGCTGATAATGACAGCAACCTGGTATTGGTAATTGAAGACAATGAGGAATTGCGGGGCTTTATATGCTATTCGCTCGCAGGCCGTTTTCGTGTTATGGATGCACCCGACGGAAAAAACGGAATTGATATTGCATTAAAAAACATCCCCGACATCGTTATTACCGACATCATGATGCCCGGCATGCCCGGCTATGAAGTTTGCTCCATACTGAAATCCGATGAGAGAACCAGCCATATTCCCGTGGTAATGCTTACTGCCAAATCCGGCACAGAAAGTCGCATTCAGGGCATCGAAACAGGTGTGGATGCCTATATAGGCAAGCCTTTTGTTCAAAAGGAATTGTTTGCCGTAATGGAAAACCTGATGAAAACACGCCGCCTGTTACAGGAAAAATACAGCCAGAGCAACACCGGCTTTATGAAAACAGGAACGCTTCCTTCTATTGAAAAGCAATTCCTCGACCGGGTTCAGTCCGCCATCCAAAACCACCTGGACGATGAAGGGTTCGGTGCTGACCAGTTAGCTGCTGAAATAGGGCTCAGCCGCACCCAGCTGCACCGCAAGCTGAAGGCACTCCTCGATAAGTCGCCGGGCGATTTCATCCGTGCCATCCGGCTGGAACATGCCCACCAGCTTCTCAGGGAAAGGATAGCAACGGTTTCCGAAGTAGCTTATAGGGTCGGATTTAGCAGCCCCGCCAGTTTTTCCGCCAGTTTCTCCCGCCATTTCGGTTTTCCGCCCAGCGAAGTTTTCCGCGATACGAACCAGGGCAACAGATAACATGCCACTAAGTCTCAAAGACACAAAGTTTTGCTATTAAAATTTTATCTGCCTCGAGCCTTAGAAAGTTTGTGGCAAAGTTCACTCCTATTCTCTATCATGCACATGCCGTTAGCCCCAGGAATAAAACGAAAAATAACTACCTTTAACCGACAAAACCGATCAGTATGAACTATAACATAAAAGAATTAAAGAAACTTCCCGAACAGGAAAAAATAGAAATTATCACCGAATTGATAGACAGCATGACGCAGCATACCGACAGCCCCTTGCCTCGGTGGAAATCGGAATTGTATAAAGAAAGGTTAGCTTACTACAAGCAAAATTCAAACGAGGGAATCGGGTGGAATGATCTGAAAATGAAATACCTGTCTAAGTAAGACGGCATGTACACGCTTGTTATTCAACGTCCCGCCCAAATAGATATAGATGAAGCTTTTATTTGGTATGAAGAACAAAGCATTGGTTTGGGAATACGACTGATAGAGGATTTTGACAAAACCGCCGATAAAATAATATCGAACCCATCTTATGCAGGAAAAGTCACCAATGAGCTCAGAGGCGCACCACTCTCAATATCCCCTTACGAGATCGTTTATATTACCGATGAAAAAACAGCGACTATCATTGTCATAGCTCTCAGCCATTTTAAAAGAGCGCCACACTGGTATAAAAAACGGCGCTAAGGGCGCAAAGCCTTGCTATTCCTATTTTATCTGTTTCCCATCTTGATGCCCTCATGGCAAAAATCACCCTTATCTTCAAAAAGAATGCACTCATGCAACAAATAAGCATGTATTTGCAACATTTGAGTAACGGATTGTATTGCCTCTTTTGTCTCTTTGGAAAAAGAAATATACCATGAATACTTTATCCGGAATAGCACCCGCAGCCTTCCAGTTTGCGGCTGTCGGCTGCAGCAAGAAGATTAAAGACACTATTCAACCTGCCATTGTAGGTGGTTATTCTTATACCCATACACGAGACAATAATTAAACGATCAGAACATGAAAAAAAATCAATTATCCAGGCGTTTTTTTATGAAAACTTCCGGTTTTGCGGCAGCGGCTTCTTTGTTACCCGCAAGCATTTTAAAAGCTGAAACAATTACCAATTCTGAAGGTTTAAAACCTGTATTGATAAAACCCGGCGAAGGCGAACGGTTTTCCAATCCTTCATCCTCATTTACACGGAAGATTACTGCTGCCGATACAGGTGGAGGCTTTTCTTGTACTGAAACCATAGTAAATGATGGATGGCTTGTTGGTCCGCCGCACCTGCACCATAATTTAGATGAAATAATGTATGTTTTGGAAGGAACAATAACATTGCTGATTGGCGAAGATGTAATAGAACTGCCTGAAGGAAGCTGGCATTTACGCCCAAGAAAAATCATTCATACTTTTTGGAATAAAAGCGGAAAGCCTGCCAAAATTATTGACCTGTACCTGCCCGGCGGCTTTGAAGAATACCTGAAACAATTATGCGGTATTTATAAGCAATATGGCAAAATAGAAGTATCTGAAGTGCAGAAACTCATTAAAGTATATGATATAGAACCGCATTTTGAATTGTTGCAACCACTTATTGAAAAATATCAACTGAGATTTTAATATTACATGAATGCAACAAATAAACATGTATTTGCAACATTTGGATAACGGATTGTATTGCCTCTTTTGTCTCTTTGGAAAAAGAAATATACCATGAATACCTTATCCGGAATAGTACTCGCAGCCTTCCTGTTTGCGGCTGCCGGTTGCAGCAAGAAGAGTAAAGACACTATTCAACCTGCCATTGTTGGTTATTGGGAAGGTAAGTATGGCATGGGCAATGCTGTTCCGACCGGGTTGAATGCGTTCCTGTTTCGCAAAGACGGTACGGTAAGGGCATATTACGATTACGCGAGCGCAGATCGCACAGACACTGCACAGGGAGACAAAGCGGAGGGAACCTATTTTGTTACCGGCACTACGGTTAAAGCAACCTACAGATTTCTTCAGGGGGGCGATGGCACTTCTATTTTAGGTACCCTGAATACAGAATTTACTGCAATAGACGGAACCTATGGTTCGGGCACCAATACCTCCAACGGAGGCAGCTTCCGGGTTTTTAAAAAGTAGCGATATATCAGATAACGATCAATCAATAAGGTCATGAAATGATCATAAAAATTTTCGGGCAAATTTATACCCATAGCGATGATCCCGAAAGCAACCACAACGACACCGGTGACACAGGGAAAGCACAACGTTGTGAGACATTAGTGCCGTTAAGTCGTTGTGGTTTATTCAAAGAAAAAACATTTTGATAAAGGTTAAACAAGTACAATATTAATTATGCAAAATTCCATGTGGCAAACAGTAAAACAAAAGATATACACATGAAAACTTTAATAACGCTTTTCTTAGGGCTGTCGGTGGCCGGTACCGCCTTTGCACAAGTAGATACGGTGAGCTACCCCGAAGAACGCAGAGTGATCAGGCAACTGATGCATCAACGGACCCAACCAATAGATTGCAGCGACTTTATTGCTGTGGGTCCCAAAGGGGATATTTCTTTCTCGCACCAGCAATGGCAGCAAGTGCAGCGCAAAGAGCAGCTGGTTTTCAAATCGGTTGAAGTAGTGCCCGGTACTGAATTTATCCGCATTTATGATGGCACATCGGCGGTGGTCAACTTTTTGGCTGCCGTACAATTGGTGGTTGCCGGCCAGGATATCAGCATAAAAGTGCGCCGCATAGAAGTATATCATAAAAACAATGGCAACTGGTGCCGCGTGGCGGGGCAGGGAACGGAGGTAGATGAACAACTCTTCCCCACCCCTGCAAGCGCTGCAAAACCGCGTTCGACAGAAGAGGAAATACGCGACCTTGACCAGCAGGAAGCGAAGGCAACCATCAGCGGCGATACGCTTGCCCTCAAGCGCCTCTGGTCGCCAGGGTACATAGTGAATAATCCCGCCAATACAGTGGTAGATGTAACGCAGATACGCGCCCTGATAAAAGAAGGGAAAATTGATTATTCCAATTTCAGCAGGGTAACAGAAAGAGTGAGCATAACGGGCAACGTGGCGGTTACGATGGGTTATGAAGTAGTGCAGCCGCAGAAAAACACCGACAATGCCGGCACAACAGTTACACGCCGCTATACAGATGTTTGGCAAAAAGGCGCCTCCGGCTGGCAGATTATAGCAAGACAAGCCACTATCATCAACATACAATAACCCGTACTGAAGACAATATACACATGAAAAATATACCTCCGATTCAACTTTTAAGGCAATTCTTTTTTTATATGAAAGGCCATTTATTAAAATATAAATTTCATTATAGAGCAGTTGCCTGTGGCCTGCTTATTTTGGTTTTGCCGGGCTGCAACAAGCACAATAATGGTTCGGATGATGATTCGGGCAATGGAACAACAACAGCAACCGGTTGTAAACTGGTTAAGCAATCCACGAATGTCGTCCTTACCGATCCGCAATACTACACATTTGAGTATGATGCCAATGGCAATCCGTCGAAGATTACGCTTTCTTATAATGGCGCAGTGCATGAGGTGGAAACGGTGCATCCAACACAGATGGCATTTCAATCCTATGGTCAGACCATCATTTATGACGTCAGCTACCTTGACCAACGACCAACAAAAGCAGTCATTGGGAACATTCAGCAGGTGTACACTTACGACAGCAAAGGCAGGTTGGCAACCATTATACCGGACGCCCACCCCAAAGGCGATATAGAAGAATCCAAGATTCCCAGAATGATTTTTGCCTATGACGACAACAACAATGTAATCAAAATTGCCTTCCACACTGATTTTGAGGGCGATTATGCAACCTTGGTTGCGACAGGTTATGACAACCACCCGTCATCTTGCAGCGGATTTAAAAACAGCGCCTTTTTGCAATATTCCTTTTTTTGGGAAGGTTTAGACCCAGCCAATTCAAGATACATGTTTGACCAATTGAGCGCACACAATATACTGGGATACACGCTTACTTACAACAACGGTTATGCAACTGCCGAAACATTTACCTATACATACAACGACAAAGGACTGCCAACCCAAAGAGACGCAGCGCTCGGTAAGCCAGGCGAAACGCCCACAAAAAAATATTATGATGCGTGGGAATACGATTGCAAATAGCCCCCGGTAATAAGCTGCTTCCTCTAAAAGCATGATCATTTTTTTAACATAAAATAATTAGGATGAATAAAACATTGTTGCTATCTGTTTGCTGCCTGCTGACAACAGGTATCGCGTTACACACAAAAGCAAGCGTCATTGACTCTTCTTACAAAGAATATGCAGGCAAATACATTTTTGGCGGCGACAGCCCCGTTCCCGAAGTGGATGTTTATATACAGGATACGGCACTCTTTGCCACATCCGAAGAATCGGGTGCTATATCCTTAAAGAAAGCGGGTACAGACAGCTTTGAAGTAAATGCTGCAGGCGCTATATCTGTAGCATTTAAACGTGATTCGGCCGACCGGGTAACTGAAATGCTGGTTTATACCATGAAAGGAGACATTTTTCCCGGGGAAAAACAAAAGCCTGCGGACGATCCGGCAAAAGGAAAAGAAATGGTTCTGAATAAAAAAGAGAACACGGACGAATAAAAGAACGCTTTTTCTTTTTAATTGTTTCCGATACTTTATTTGAATAACGGCAATATGCGATGGTTACAGGATGATCAACCCAAAAGCAAAAACATTTATTCCGTATAAATTGATAATACCGATAAAATGAAAAAACAAAAAATACTTTTCTTAGCTGTCGGCCTGTTGCTGTTAGCCGCCTGCAACTTCAGCGCGGGCACCAAAAAAGACCTGCGCACCGGGTTATCGTATCACTACACCGGTTTGCAGGTAAATGATGTGTATTTGTCAGATTCCGCCGGCGGGAAACTGCCCGGCAACGAAGTACCCTACAACAGCCGTGTCGGGTTGGTTGTAGCAGGCATTTCAGGTTTTATGCAGAACAATGGAAAAGTATTTCCCGGTTTTGTTATAGATATTACCGATAAAGACGGCAACAGGATCATCGCAGATACACCACCCGACCTGTTTGCTCAAAACAGCGGGTTTACCGAAAGGGAAGCCTCCATCCTACTGGGTTCCGTCAAGATCGTGGCGCCCTTGAAGACCGGGGCAACCTATCACCTGAAAGGGCATCTTTGGGACAAAAACAATTCAGACAATACGGTGGATGCCGAAGCGGAGATTGTAGTTAAATAACCTTTAAAACACAGACACAGTTATGGATGCAGTAAATAAGTCGTTTTGTTTCGTTTGTAAAAAGTCAATACCCTACAGCCCACGCTATCCGGAAAGGCTGTGTGATGACTGTATGCAAAAGGCTGTAAACAACAAAGGAGAAAAACTTTCCTTTTACAATGAAGCTGTTTCCGGCGGATGTAAGTCCTATAACCACACCACGCAGACTTACGGGCACGAACACACTTGTTTTGTGAACGGGTATGAATGCCATGCGGACGAAGCCCATATGGGCGGCATTGTGATCAGACCTACTGAAGCCGCCAAAGCCCAAAAAGCAGAAAAGCAAAAACGCAGCAAAAAGAGGAGGATATGGGTTTTGCTTGTATCGGCAGCACTCGCCTTGCTTATGCTTTACAGGGCCTATGCAGGCAGCAGAGACGGTTTTATGGATATAGGTTTTACCTTGTTTGATGTAGAGCTGGGTGCAGGGATGCTATGTGTAACGATATTTTTGTTTACGCTGCTTTCTAAAAGTAAATACCTGTTGCTGCTGGCGGCCTTACTATGTACCACCGCCGGATATGGCATGGCTTATTATTGGGACTATAAAAATGATACGTTTTTATCGGATATAGCTATCTTAAGCACCATCGTTGCCATAATCATATTTATATCCTTAATCCTCCAGGTTAGCACTATCAATAAAAAAGCAGCTTCCATGCAGCAGCGCAAGCCACGTGGGCCGCAATTATGGATATTGTGGTTGCTACTGCCGGTAATTGCACTTGTTGCAGGCTATATATGGACAGTGTTTAAGGGACAGGAAAGAGTTGAGCGTCTTATGGAAACCCGACCCACAAGCAATACTGTTGCCACTATTGCAAAAATCAGGCAATACAGCTCGTACACACGCTACGGAGGCTCGGTACCTCATAATGATGCCCTGCTGGAATACCAGGCGGAAGGCAGAACGCTACACACGATATGGGATAACCGAAGTACACAATATATGCAAGGCGACAAGCTGGAGATAAAATATATGATCGGCCAGCCGGACATGTTTAAAATAATGCGCCTGGCAATTCCATCCGGCAAATAAAACAACAATGATGAAAAAAATAAAATGGATAACATGGATACTGACGGCAACGATATACGTAAACGCATCAGCACAAACATCCGATAAGCCAACGCCCATATTAGACCACATTGCCTTTTATGTAAAAAATATAGACAGCAGCGTACGCTTCTACACAAAGATTTTCCAATTGGACACTGTATCCATGCCTTTTAAAAACGCACCCGTACGATGGTTCAGCATAAGCCCGGGCGTGCAGCTTCACCTGATCCAGGGCGCTAAAAAGAATGTCGAAGTTCCTGAATTGTCGCATGTGTGTTTCAGTGTAACATCTCTAAGCCGTTTTATTGCAATGCTGAAACAAAACAATATTCCTTTCGACGATTCGCAAGGGAACAAAAATGCCATACAGAAGCGGCCGGACGGAGTTAACCAAATCTTTGTGCGGGATCCGGACGGTTACTGGATAGAAGTAAACGACAGGGCTCATTTAGATAGTTCGCCACCATTAAAATGTTTCTTATAGAGAGAGACAGACATAAATATTAGTTTATGCGTTTGCCCTGAAACCGGGGCAATACTCCGTTTTTTGTTAGCTTTACTTCATGAGCACTGATAAGACTCGGCGGCATGAACTCAAAATGCTGCATTACAAAAAACGATTGTTGAAATACTGCATCAAAGAGGATAAAACCAGCAAACTGTATGCTTTCCGTTCTCATGGCAAACCTTGCAGCTGCTGGATGTGCCGTTCCGAAAAATATAGCCGTGCCAAACAAAAAGCCAGGTTTCTAAAATTTGGGACACTATCAAAGAAACCCCGGTAAAGCAATTTGCATTCTCAGCGTGGATGCAGTAGGGGGCGTACACTTTACGTAAGGTTTATTGGCACACCTGCTGGAAACTTCTAATACACAGCTTTCGGAAATCATGCAAGAAAAAAGAAAATCAACGCTCCATTTTTTGAAGTCGATCAACCAAAAATTAAGGGTAGATGGAAATCTTTTATTACAGATGGTATAAGAGCATACACCGGGCACTTTTCATTGGAATATCTTTTTACGCGAGGCGTAAGAAAATAAAAAGGCAGCAATTTAGAGCCTGTTTAAAATTTATTCAATAAAAGTTTTATAGCGGACAGTTTGACCATTTCTTCCGATGATTCCATGAGTAGTTCATAGTTTCTACACAATCTGCGGTCATTGTCAAACCAGGAGAA
>JASGEW010000111.1:0-27738 GCA_047606125.1 Niabella sp.
AGTGCACACTGCCCCTAATTTAGGTACTGATCAATGGGCCGGACTTAATTTTGCTGAAGAGCTTACACTGGCTTTAGGGAAACCCGCCCGTGTTATCAATGATGCCGATATGCTTGGCCTGGGCTGCGTTAGCGGCAAAGGGTTCGAGATGATGATCACCCTTGGTACAGGTTTCGGAACGGCTCTTTATCTGGATGGCAAAGTGTTGCCCCATCTTGAATTTTCGCATCAACCGATATTTAAAGGAAAAGATTACGACCATTATATAGGAGAAGGTACTTTCAATGAAATAGGAAAAAAGAAATGGAATAAAAGAATGCAGCAGGTGCTCGGCATCGTTAAAACTGTATTTAATTACGACACGCTGTATATTGGCGGCGGACTTTCGAGAAAAATAGATTTTAAGTTAGATGAAAATATTATAATTGTTACCAATATCGATGGGATTGACGGGGGAGTAAAACTCTGGGAACAATAGCTTTATCATTCCGGTAACACCAGATACTGCGGGAGGCGCCTCCGTGCTATTAATAAAAAATAAAAAGGTTGATGTACCTTATACTCATTCCGATACTATTTGGCTAATTTCGCAGGCTGTTGTACAATAATATGATGGTAATGGAATGACACTTAAAGAACAAAATAAAGTAAGACTTGAGCGTATCGCAGATGTGGCCACCCGGTGGATCGGGTCCACGTCCTCATTAGTATTTCATACTTTAATATTTATCATAGCCTTTTTGCTGCCTGTGCTGCATATCATGCAATTGGACAAAATGCTGCTCATCCTTACTACCGTCGTATCCCTCGAAGCAATTTACCTGGCCATTTTCATCCAAATGTCAGTAAATAAAAACAGCCAGGATATCGAAAATATCCAGGAAGATGTGGAAGAAATACAGGAGGACATTGAAGAGATCCAGGAAGACGTGGAGGAAATGCAGGAAGATGTGGAAGAAATACAGGAAGACGTGGAGGAGATACAGGAGGATGTGGAAGAAATACAGGAAGATGTAGAGGAACTGCAGGAGGAGGACGAAGACCACATATTAAATTCAATGACCACCGAAACTGCGTATACAGGCAAGCCTGAAGTACCCGATAAACTGGAACATATTCAGCAATTGCTCCTGCAACTGCAACAGGAGATTGACACTTTAAGAGAAAGCAGGTAATCATTTTTTATTGAATTCATAAAAAATCCCGGTCAATGGCCGGGATTTAGTATTTCATTATAAAATGATCAGATGATTCCCGTTTTCTTTTTGATCGATGCAGGCAGCGCTTTCTTATTTACCAGCAACCCTGTGGTTTTATACTGAACATAGGCTTTGCTTACATATAAAAAACCTTTGTAATCGTTACTTTCGCCCCATGAGTTTTTAACCAGGTAATATTCTTTGCCATTTTGATCTTTTGCCAAACCCACAATGTGCATGCCGTGATCATCGGTTGTGCGCAGGTTTTCCAAAGCGGTCTGCCGCATTTCGGGCGTAATCACAGGTTCCTGCTTCGGGCCGTTAAACAATTCTTTTTTTTGCTCATCGGATAATCTGCCTTTATATTGTTCGGGGTTTTGAGGTACAAAAGCCACTCCGTTCGGCCAGCTGAAATAAGGTTCTGAAACATCAGCGCCCCATGCTACTGTATAGCCCAGCTTCAATGCATTATCAATAATATTGGTGAACGCTGTAGCAGGTATATTCCAATCCCACTGGAACGCCCAGTTGTCAGGTACCATCATCATTGCTTTTTTCCAGTAAGGTGTATTGGTCTGAGAAATGAACTCAACATAATCATCAGGATTTAACCCCACGACTTCTTTAGCAAAAGTTTGGGGAGTGTAGTGCTTACCGTTGTAGGTAAATGTTTGAGGAACGGCGCCCAGGTAAGCATCCAGCGAATCCTGAAAACTTTTTTTCCAGGACAGATCGACCGTACCGGTTGGATTTTTAACGACCGTGTCCAACATGGCTTTCAGGCTTTTTTGCATGGCGCTGAAATTATTTTTTGTAGCGCCATTAATCAGCCCGGTATAATCGGTTTCAGGCAAAATACCGTATTTAGCATACATATTGATCACATCATGCGGTTCGCCACCATCGCCCCAGCTAACAGCGCCATTCATTCTCACAAAATTATCCGCCTTATCAATGTAAGAGCAGCGGGCCGTATATATTTTTGCCAGTGGCAAAGGTTTTTTACCCGCTTTGATCATTTCCGATTCTAAAAAAGAATTGGCGGAATAGCTCCAGCAGGTACCCGACGAACCCTGGTTTTCGATAGGCGTGGTGGCCAGATCAATAATTCTTGTAAAAGTAAAACCGGCCTTCCCTTCCGTTTTATTACCACTTATTTTTTTAATTAACTCATCCTGTGCATGTAACAGGTTACCGGCTGTCATGCTTACGAAGAAAGCAGCAGCAAAAAGACACTTCTTAAACATATAAATTCTTATTTAATTTTTATAGCAAAATACAACCCTGTAAAGCTACAATAGAAAGTTTATACCTGGCACCTGCTGCCTGTAAAATGTGATAAGCGGCAGGCAACCCTGACAAGCGCCAGGCCGGAAACAAGCGGTAAAAAACAGGTAGCTGCCACCTGAAAACAAAAACCGTTTTAACAGTATTAAAACGGCCTTCATAAATATTTATATTAATACCAGTTAGTGCATAGCAGCGCTCATATCCACAGCGTCCTTATCTTTTTTGTTTCTGACCATTAAAATAAAAGGAATACATAAAAGGAACATGATGCCCAGATACAAAAAAACATCCATATAAGAAAGAACTGCCGCCTGTTTCATAACAGAATAATCCAGCACATGGTGCGCAGATTTCAAAGCCACATCCGGCGTCATACCTTTAGCAATAAACCCCTGCTTTAATGCTGATACGCGTTGTTGCACGTTAAGATCGTTGACATCCAGCCGGGATACCAGGTTATTGCGATAAAGCATATTTTCATTGGATATCAGAGTGGTTATTGCTGCTACGCCAAACGATCCTCCTAACTGGCGCATCATGCCGGTAAAAGCGGCGCCCTGGCCAATCTGCTGCCCTTTCAAAGTCGAAAGCGCCATGGTGGTGATAGGAATAAATAACAGGCTCAATCCTAATCCGCGCACGATCAACATCCAGAAGAAATTATCCGCCCCCGTATCAGGAGTAATGATCTTGTATCCCCATAAACTATAAATAAAAAACAATAACAGCCCCGCAGCAACCATATATTGCTGAGGCACTCCTTTCGATATAAGACGTCCTACAACAGGCATCATAAATGCGGTTGTAAGCGTTGCCGGTATCATTAAAAGCCCCGACTGTAATGCCGTCCATCCTAACAAACTTTGCGTATATAAGGGAATAATAAAAGTGGACCCATATAACCCAAAACCGAGGATAAAGGACATGACAGTGCCTATACGCAGGTTTCCGTTTCGAAGCACGCGCAATTCCACGATAGGATTTTTACAGGTGAGTTCCCGCCATATAAAAAAGAACAAACCGAATACCGCTGCTACGGTAAGCACAACAATAACATTGCTCGAAAACCAGTCGTCCTCGTGCCCGCGCTCCAGTATGTACTGTAATGAGCCTACCGTAATACTGAGCAGAAAAATTCCCAGCCAGTCAATTTCATTTGCAGCTTTTTTCTCGGCATATTTGGGACTGCGAACAAACTGTAATGTGAGCAATATTGCAATAATGCCTAATGGTATATTAATGTAAAATATATAAGGCCAGCTGAAATTATCTACAATATATCCTCCCAGGGGAGGTCCAAGTGTAGGGCCTACAATCACGCCCATACCATAAATGGCCTGGGCCATACCTCTTTTTTCAATGGGGTAAGACTCGGTGATAATGGTTTGAGAAGTAACCAGCAATGCACCGCCGCCCACACCCTGCAAAAACCTGAATGCGACCAGTTCCCAGATATTAGTGGCATTTCCGCACAGGAAGGAACAAAGCGTAAATAAGGCAATGGAAAAAGCAAAATAATTCCGTCGTCCAAACTGCTGCGATAACCAGCTTGTCATGGGTACAACAATTACGTTCCCGATCGCGTAGGCCGTAATTACCCAGCCCACTTCAGATAGCGTAGCGCCCAGGTTACCTTTCATATCGTTAAGCGCCACATTCACAATTGTTGTATCCACAATTTCCAAAAGCGCACACACAATGGCCGTGAGGGTTACAATAAACCTTCTGAAACCATATTCTACCAATGAATTTTGATCCTGCATTTTATTTTTATTAAGATGGCGATCAGACTGCTGACAGGCATCCGATCATACACTTTTAACGATACTCCGTGGCTGATGAACTGTGTACTAATTCAAATGCACATCCACCAGCGCATTCATACCCGGACGCAGCTTCTTAATCAGCGAATCGCTTTTATTGATGAATTCAATTTTTACCGGAAGACGTTGTATCACCTTTACAAAATTACCACTTGCGTTATCCGGAGGCAGCAATGCGAAAGTAGCACCTGTAGCCGGGGAAAAAGAGGTCAGTTCGGCCTCAAACTCATGCTTGGGAAATGCGTCTACCGACACCATTACTTTTTGGCCCACAGCCATTTTAGGCACTTGGGTTTCTTTAAAATTAGCCACCACCCATTTGTCATCATTTAAAACAATGCTGAATAACTGTGCGCCTGCCTGTACAAATTGTCCTACCTGTACCGGCACCTTAGATACAACACCGCTTTCAGGAGCCAACATCACCGTATAGCTTAAATTAAGTTTAGCATTTTCCACGTCAACTTCTCTTTGCCTGATGCTTGATCTTGCAATAGACGTCTGCTCAGAGCTTGCTGCAACCTGCGATTTGACAACCCCGGTTTGCGCCGCAGCCTGGTTGCGCTGTTCAATCAACACCTGCAATTGCTTATCAGCAGTCTGCTTGGCAGCTAACGCCTGCTCATATTGCTGTTGCGTGATGGAATGATCTTTGATCAGGTTTTCATACCTGTTTAGATCCTGTGTGGTACGCCATACATTTACTTTTGCCGCCTCAATCTGGGCATTGGCGGTTGCAATAGCCGCATTAGCTGTGCTTATATTTTTGCCGGTAGCAGCTGTGCTTGCCTGCGAGGAGGAAAGATTACTGCGGGCGGTTCCCAGGGCAGCTTCTGCCTGCTCTAAAGCCATAGCCAGGTCTCTTTTATCGAGTATAACCAGGGTATCCCCTTTGTGTACGAACTGATTGTCCTTAACCTTCACTTCACTGATATACCCTGATATTTTTGAAATTACAGGACTGAGATTAGCAGTTATCTGGGCATCATCTGTTTCTTCATGATGCTGGCTGTGAATGTACCTGGAAATACCAAAATACGCCCCGCCTAATACCATCACCGCTAAAATAATAAAGAATACCGGGCTCCTTTTTTTTGCGGGAGCCTGAACATTTTCAACTTCCTGTTCATTAGTTTCTGTAGTTGTATTGTTTGCCATTTCTGTTGGGTTAAATTAGTTATTGATAAAGAACGCCTGTTGTTTGTAATAATTTACGGTAAGCCAGTGCAGCATCCGCCCTGGCATTTAGCAGGTTGATTTTAGTGGATAACAGGGCCACATTTGCATCCAGCAAATCTGTGATGGTCACAAGACTATTGTCAAATTTATTTTTGGTGATCCTGTAATTTTCTGCAGCCTGTATCTGTGCCTTTTCGTATACTTCAATTTTCTTTTTTGCCACAAATGCGTTTTGATAATCCCTGTTCAGATCCAGCCTGATGCCATCTGCCAACAGTTCCTGTGTCGCTAAAAGTTCTGTTTCTTTCGCCTTTGATTGTTTTAAGGTTGCATTGCTTTTCCATAAATTAGCCAGGTTGTATTGTAAACCAATACCAGCGTTTATAGCATTGGTAACGGTTGCCACTTTGGGAATATCGGCAGCTACATAGCCGCCAGTTAAAGCAATGGTCGGATAATATTCCGCTTTGGCTGCTTTAGTTCCCAGAGCCGCAGCTTTTTGCTGATAACCTATTGCCTGCATATCCTTCCGGTTTTGCAAAGCCTCCTGCTCATATTCTGCAAAGGTTTTTGCATCCATACGCTGATCAATGAAAGAAGCATCTACGTTTAGCACTGTATTTTCAGGAAGTCCTAATAACAAATTCATATTCGTACTCGCAATATTGTAATTGTTTTCAGCCTCAAGCAACTGCAGCTCTATGTCGGAAGTTTGCAATTGCGCTTTCAAGCGGTCGTTACGCGCTATAATACCGTTATTTTCCAGGCTCAAGAAGTTGGAATCCCTTTTCTGTGAAGCGGTCAGGTTTTCTTTGATCACTCCAATCACCTGCGAAGCTTTGAACAGGTTCACATAAGCCTGGCTGATATTATAGGCTATAGCATTTTTATCGCTGCTGCTGTTCAGCTTTGCAGCTTCCAGTAAATATTTTGCAGACTCAATACCATATTTAATACGCCCGCCCGCAAACAGGGGCAGGGAGAAATTAGCCATCCCGTAAGCCACCTGGTTTACACCGGATATAGAAGAACCACTGCTTTCACTGCTACTTTCAGAAGAGGAAGACCCCGTTTTTAATTTAAAATTAGCATTGGTAAGCCTCAGGTAACTACCGCTTATTTTAAGATCCGGCAATTGCTTGTTCTTTGCATCATCAATAGCGGCTGCAGCTTCTATAATCTTCGCATCATCAATTTTCAGGTTTTTGCTGTTCTGCATGCCCAGCTCAATGGCTTCCTGAAGCGTCAGCTTTCTGGCTTCCTGGGCAAATGTTCCTGAATATAATAACAGGAACATTGCCAACGTAGTTATCGATTTAATTCTTCTGTTCATAACCTAAAATACTTTTAGTTATCGTTTGTAAGTGCTCTTTTACTTTAACAAAATATACATCCCTGATCCACTCTTTGGAAACTTTAGCACCATAATACTCGGCATATAAATGTTTATTTAATATGGATTGCATAATAGTGCCTGTAACAGTGGTCATAAAAAAAATAGTATCTACTTTTTTGGTAAACACGCCTTCCTTGTAGCCCTGATTAAGCAGCATATCAAAAAAACTTGCATAAGTCTCTTTCGACTTATTCAAAAATTTCAAAATATTCCTGTTCTTATTAGTGCCTTGTTCCGCAAGGATCACTTTATAGAACTTAACGTTGACACATACCCTTTCTACATAGCCGGAAAGTAATTTCTCAATTTTCTGTACGATATTCAGGTCGGGATTTTCTGCGATCTCTTTGATATAGGTTAGCCCAATAGTCATCCTCATTTTAAACAGCGCCTCCATCAGCTTATCCTTTGAACCAAAATAGTAAGAGATCATTGCTATATTGATTCCCGCTTCTTTCGCAATATCCCTGACCGAAGTCGCATCGAAGCCTTTTTCTGCAAAAAGTGCTTCTGCCTTTTCTAATATATATTCCTTTTTTGACATTGCGGACGCAAAATTAAACAAACGTTTAAATTAATCAAACATTTGTTTAAATTTTTTATTGAACCTGACCACAGATATTGATCAAAGTCAAAAATAAATAACCAGTAACAACTATTAGTTTAACCCGTAGCGCAATTTATACCGTTCGTATAACTGCGTTTGCTTATTGCTGAGATCAATTTTGCGCCCCTGTATAAAAGCATCGGTTATAATAGCCGATTTCATATCAAGAATATCGCCCCGGCTGATGATAATATTAGCGTCTTTACCAATTTCAAGAGTGCCTGTTTGGGCATCTATACCTAAAATTTTAGCCGGGTTTATAGTGATGGCTTCCAGCGCCTGCTCTTTGCTCAGTCCATAAGCTGCTGCTGTGCCGGCATTAAACGACACGTTCCTGTAACGTGGTTCTTCTGCATTATCGCTAATAGCATAAAGCACTCCTGCCTCCTGAAGCATAGCAGGTGTTTTAAACGGCTGATCGATATCATCATCCTGCATCGTGGGAAGGCTATGCAGGGCATTTAAAATAACCGCAATATTATTTCGTTTCAGCAGATCGGCCAGCAGGTAACTATCGCTGCCGCCAACGACCACTACATTGATATCAAATTTCTTTACAAAATCGATCGCTACCAGGATCTGGCGGGCAATATCGGCATGTACAAACAATTTTTGCTTTTTTTCAAACAGGGGCCTTAATGCCTCAAATTTCAGATTAGTATCTTCTTTTTTGGACTGTTTGCAATAAGCCCGGGCTTCTTCAAAGAATTGCTCAACCTTTTCAATAGTTTTAATACCCTCTTTTACCGGATCCGCATGATCCTGCTGCCCTCCGGATCTTCTCCTGCCCGAAGGCATCAGCGAGGGCATATCCAGGTGCAGGCCGTTATCCGCTTTATATAAAGCATCCTGCCAGTTCCATGCGTCCAGTTGTACTACACTTGAAGTGCCGGTCAGCAAACTTCCTTCCGGGACAATGCAGGCTAATAAGATCCCATTGGAACGCAGTGTATTAATAATCTTCGAATCGGCATTATAGGCCAGTATAGCTTTTACTGAGGGATTATAAGCGCCCAGTTCATAATAATCATTGCTGCCTCTTACGCCGTTGCCAATTTCTTTTAAACCAAGATCAGTATTGGCTAATATTAATCCCGGGTAAATATTTTTACCTGTTGCATCAATAACGGTTGCACCGGTTTCGTCAGCAACTGTATTCCCGACGGCAGTAATTTTCCCGGCTTTTATAACAATCGTTCCATGCTCCACAATTGAACCTGTGGCCGTATAAATCGTCCCGTTTTTAATAATTACTGCAGTCGCTTGCGGTTGGGCAGGATATATATCATCCTGTGCAAATGATTTTGCAGCTAAAATTGAAAAAATTATATAAGTGAATATCTGTTTCATTTATAGTGTTGTTATTTCTTTTTTATATCCTGATGTTAAAACATATCTTCATAAGAACTGCTTTCCAAAATACCGGTGTGCTGCTCATAATCTTCGCAATGCAAAACTACCTGAGGAGTAGGCTTTACCGGCACTACAGGATTACCGGATTTAGCTTCAGCCAGCATTTTTTGTATAAGCCGGTTGCGTTCCGTAGCGATTTGCTTACGCCTTTGCTGATCCTTTTCGCGGTCAAAATAAATAACACCGTCAATGATGGTATATAACGCTTTTGCATAAATACCCAGAGGGTCGTCGCTCCATAGTACCACATCAGCATCTTTACCTACCTTTATACTGCCTACCCTGTTTTCAATATGTAATGCTTTTGCCGGATTTAATGTTACCATCTTAAAAGCCTCATCCTCGCTTATACCGCCATACTTCATTGTTTTTGCAGCTTCCTGGTTCAGCCGCCGGGCCATTTCCGCGTCATCGCTGTTGATACAAACATTCAATCCCATCTTTTGCATAATAGCAGCATTATAAGGTATCGCATCCTGCACTTCGGTTTTGTAAGCCCACCAGTCAGAAAAGGTAGAAACATGGCACCCGTGCTGTTTTATAACATCGACAACTTTATAACCCTCCAGAATATGGGTCAGCGTGTTCACTTTAAATCCATACGTGTCTCCCATTGCCAATAAGCCCAGAATTTCGCTTTGTACATAACTGTGGCAGGTTATAAATCTCTTATTATTCAAAATTTCAACAAGCGCGTCCAGCTCAAGGTCGCGCCTTACTGTTTTATCTCCTGCATTTATTTTGCGTTCATAATCTTTCGCTCTCTGAAAAGCATCTGCAATCACGGCCTGTACCCCCATCCTTGTATCGGGGAACCTGATATTTCCCTGTGGCTGGGCAGTCCGCTTTACATTCTCACCCAAAGCAAATTTTATAAAAGGGTCGGCGCCTTTAAATTTCAAACCTTCATCATCTGCGCCCCATCTTAATTTTATCAACTGCGTTTGCCCGCCAATGGTATTGGCCGAACCATGGAGTATATGAGATGTAGTAACGCCCCCGCTTAACTGCCTGTAGATATTTATATCATCCGGATTGAGATTATCACCCATCCGCACTTCAGATGTTACAGATTGCGCCCCTTCATTAATTGAAAAAGCTGCAATATGCGAATGCTCATCAATAATACCGGGTGTCAGGTATTTACCGGTACCATCAATAACTTTTGCACCGGCATCTGCAATACCTTTACCCAACTGCGCTATTTTCCCATCTTTCAATAAAACATCGGCATTTTCAAGCCTGCCCTCTTTTTCATTGGTCCATACAATCGCATTTTTTATAAGTATGGTTTCCTGCCGGGACAACGTTTCATTTCCGTAAGCAGAAAAGGGGTAAACCACTTTGGCCAAAGCAGTATCTTTTTTGCTAAGGTTTTGTTCTTTTTTGGCAACAGTTCCATCTGTATAGGAAGCGATCCAGGTTATTGGCAACCCGTTATTATCAGTGCCTACTCCCTGCCAGTTGTTTCCATAATCAACACCACTCAGCCTGAATAAGGATCCGGCCTGTGAGGATAAAAAAACAGAATCTTTTTTTGCAGGCTTTAAAGAAAAACCAAGTGATACCAGGGTACCATCAGATTGAAAACGCGTTGTCAAAGTATCTTTTGAGATCACATTGGCCTGGCTGTTGCTTTTCACATCCAAAACATATTCAATGGTGCCGGATGCGCCGGAAATCACCAATTTGTATCGCCCCGATTGTTCCCTGCTTGTTTTTGCACCGACATCGTACCTTTCTCCCTTTACCCAGTTTTCAACAATACTTGCCCGGCCTCTAAACAGGTCGCCTGTTGTTATCAGGAAATTAGCCAGTTTACCCACTTCCAGGCTTCCCACCTGATCATCGATATTTAAAAGCCGCGCGGGCAGGATTGTCAGGGACGCAAATGCCGCTTTTTCAGAAAGACCATATTCTATGGCTTTTCTTAAAGCGGGCCAGAAACCTTTGATGTCCTTCAAATCGGCAGCGGTTAATGCAAAAGGTATTTTTTCTTTTTCCAAAGCTGCAGCATTCCCCGGCGCAAGCTCCCAGTGCTTCATATCGCTTACCGAAACAAATCTTGCATCCACGGGATCCTGCACATCCTGGGTTTCGGGGTACGAAAGTGAAAGAATATAAGAAGCCCTGGTCGCTGCAATTTCTTTGATGCGCTGGTACTCGTTGCCCCCGCCCTTAATAATATACTGCACGCCAAATTCATCACCGATCCGGTCTGCCCTTAAATCGCCCCATTTATCGTTAGCCTCAAAAATCTGGGGCAATCCTTTATTGTTATTCCATGCTTCCAGCGATTTATTCACTCCCTCTTTAAATGGTTTGTTTTTAGCATACCAGTCTGCATCTAAAAATGTTTGCCGCAATAATGCTACACTGCCCATCACAGAGGTAGGATAAGACTGTGTAGAAGTACCTTTACTAAAAGAATAATAAGCCGCAGCCCTGTCTTTAATTACAGACAGGTTTGCTTTATCATCCGATAAAACGGCAGCAACGCCGGTGCCCCTTGCTATACCGTCCTTTTGATGGCTGACAACTGTGCCAAACCCCTGCTCGCGTAACCCTTCGGCCTTTTTAGCATCTGTTGAAAAAAGTTCATACCCGTTTATTTCACTCCTGATGGCCTGGTTCCAGTTGTAAGGACCTTTTATATTGGTGTTTAACTGCTGAGTACCAAAAAAAGAGGCTTCTCCGCCCGAACGCTGCGGAACCGGTATCCCGTAGTCGCTATAGATATCAATAAAAGAAGGATATAGGCATTTTCCTTTGCAATCGATCACCACAGCTCCTTCCGGAACAGGCACATTTCCGACAGCAACGATCTTTCCATCTTTAATAACCAGTACAGCATTTTGAAGCAGCGTACCCGGCTCCTTCATTATTGTTGCATTGGTAAAAGCAAAAGAACCTGTACGCGGATCAGCAATACCATTTACAGGATAAGTTGCCTGGGAAAAAATTTTGATGCAAAAAACAAACAGAAAAACAGTTAAGAGCGGGACTTTCTTCATCAATGCAATTTTTGACGGAAGTTATATAATAATACATAAAGGGCAAACAATATGGCCCCTTAAGTTTGCCCCGGGAACAATTATTATTTTCCTCAGGGTTTATTATACTTTACCTGATACGATTGACGGAGTTTTTTATAAATTTGAAAGCTCTGTTCTTCTTCTAAAAATAAATTATGCAGCGTTACTTTATCTTTCTTTTATTTTCATTTTTTTCATTTCCGGTTATCCCATTCTCATCTGCTACGGTCAATCGTTCTTCGAATGTATATACAGATTCTTTAAGCGTCTTAAAAGAACATGTCGTACAAGACATTCTTGAAACTCCTGTAAATGCGCCATCCGTTTTAACAACGGCAGGTAAAATAAATGTCGACGGTTCCTGGAGCGACATTGACTATACCAGCAAAAGAAGAGGCGACTGGCCTGTAAACGTTCATAATACCCGGTTACTAAATATGGCCATCCTTTACATCAAACAATCCGGTAAAAATGAAACATTAAAAAAACAAATATTAAAGGGGCTGGATTACTGGCTTGCCAACGATTTTATTTGCCCTAATTGGTGGTATCCGCAAATAGGGGTTCCCCTGGCTATAGGCCCTTTAATGCTTTTGATGCAAGCTGATCTTTCGCCGGCACAGCTGAATAAAGGAATACAGATCCTGAACCGTGCACAAATTGGCATGACCGGCCAAAACAAAGTCTGGCTCTCAGGCAATGTCATCTACAGAAGTCTTCTTATAAATGACCTGCAAAAGATTAAAGAGGCAGCCACCTCCATTAAAAGTGAAATCCTTATTTCTGATCAGGAAGGCATACAGTCCGATTATTCCTTTCATCAGCACGGCCCTCAGCAACAGTTCGGAAACTATGGTTATTCTTTTGCAGATGATATGGAAAAATGGGGATATATATTCCGGGGAACCCCGTTTCAATTCAGCGATACGCAAACCACCATTTTAAGAAACTATTTATTGCAGGGCATGCGCTGGGTAGTATGGCACAATCTTTTAGACATTAGCGCCTGCGGCAGGCAGATCGCAGAAAACGCTCCTGCCGGCAAGGCTGCAGGCATCCGCGCCATATTCGATAAAATGCCATTAGCGGATCCTTCATCAAAAAATGAATACCTGTCTGCACTGCATGATTTCAGTGGTAACAAACATTTCTGGAAATCAGATATGACTGTTCATCGAAGAAGCGGGTTTTATACCTCGGTAAAAATGTGCTCCGAAAGGGTTTCAGGCGCCGAATCCTGTAATGCTGAAAATGTATTAGGATATCATCTGGGTGATGGCGCCACTTATTTTTATCAGTCGGGCAAAGAATATACGAATATCTTTCCGCTATGGGACTGGAAACTTGTACCGGGAACAACCACTTATCACGATGATAAACCTTTGCCGGTTTTGCCCTGCAACGGATATACCATAAAAAGTGAATTTGTAGGCGGCGTTGATGACGGCAATAACGGTATAGCTACAATGGCATACAATCGGGATGGATTGTCCGCCCAAAAATCGTGGTTCTTTTTTAATGATAAGATTGTTTGCCTGGGATCGGGCATAGCATCTGACGAAGACAAAGATGTTACCACTTCCGTTAACCAAAGCCTGTTAAGAGGGAGGATCGTAGCAAAACAAAATAATAAAATCGCTGCAGTGGACAACGGACAGCATGTGTTGCATAATGTATCCTGGGTGCTTCATGATCAATGGGGATACTATTTTCCACATGCAGCAAGTGTAAACCTAAATGCCGAAACAAAAAACGGCGACTGGAATGATGTCATGAAAGCGATGCCTTCACAACAAGTACGGGCCGGGGTCTTTTCTCTATGGATGGATCATGGCAACCAGCCCCGGCATGCAGATTACGCTTATTATGTGCTGCCACATGCAAATAAAAATAATATAGAAAAAAGAGCCGGTTCCATTATCACACAAAATACAGATGATTTACAAGTTGCGGAAGATAAGGAGCAGCAGATGGCAGGATTTGTTTTTACAAAGAGTGGCGCAGCGAACTCATGGCTATTTAAAAAGATAAGTACAGACCAGCCCTGTATTCTATTGATCGCTCAAAGAGGAAATAATATTGATATTTCTGTTTCCGATCCTACTCATAAGCAAAAAGAACTGACGCTGACATTTGAAGGAAACCGGAAAAGCAACCTTAACGGGACGTTTAATGATGCTGAAAACCAAACCCGTTTTTTAATACCTCTTCCCACCGGGCAGGACGCCGGCAAAAGTTTCCGGTTTTCAATCGATCAATAAAATAGTAAAGCCGTTCCATAATAATGAAACGGCTTCCACTAATATTAAACCTCTAAATGACCGTTACAGGCTTTCTCCCAGTTGAGAAATATCAAGACCTTCTGCTTCTTCTTCCTCGCTAACCCTTAAAGGAGTGATCAGGTCCGTAATTTTCAGAATGATCATCGACACAATAAATACGGCTATCAATACGCCTATGGCTACCAGCACATGAGTAGTGAAAAGTTTGGTTTCTCCGAAAAACAATCCTTTGCTGGCTGCCGAATTAATACCAGGATTTGCAAAAACACCTGTTAAAACCATACCTACCAAACCGCCAACTCCATGGCAGGGAAATACATCCAATGTATCGTCGAGGCTGGTTCTTGTTCTTAACTCAACCATCAGGTTGCTGATAATTGAAGCTACCACACCAATAACCAGCGCATGGGGCAAACTAACAAAACCGGCAGCAGGAGTAATGGCTACCAGGCCCACTACCGCTCCAATGCTGGTACCCATAGCAGAAGGCTTTTTACCACGCAACGCATCAAAGATAATCCAGGCAAAAGCAGCAGCGCCAGAAGCTACGGCTGTTGTTGCCAGGGCTGTTGCAGCAAGATTATTGGCTCCCATGGCAGAACCGCCATTAAAACCGAACCAGCCAAACCATAACAAACCGGTACCTAATAATACATAAGTAATCCGTGCAGGCTTCATTTCCTGGTCAGATCTTTTTCTTAAATAGACTGCGCTGGCTAAAGCAGCCACACCTGCGCTCATGTGCACCACTGTTCCTCCTGCAAAATCCAATACGCCTAATTTGGCAAGAAAACCATCAGGATGCCATGCCATGTGCGCCAGCGGGCAATAAATAAATATAATAAACAGGCAGATAAATAATATATAGGAAGTAAATCTTACCCGTTCAGAAAATGCGCCAGTAACCAGCGCCGGTGTAATGATCGCAAATTTTAACTGGAAAAAAGCAAATACAGCCAGTGGCACCGTTGCTGCAGCTGGCCATGGTTTTCCATCCAATACACCATTCATTAAAAAGAAAGTTTTCGGATTTCCGAAAATACCGCCAACATCTTCTCCAAAAGCAAGGCTGAATCCAAAAAACACCCAAATAACGGATACAATGGCCATACAAATAAAGCTCTGTAACATGGTGGATATTACATTCTTCTTCTTAACCATACCGCCATAAAAGAAGGCAAGACCGGGCGTCATAATTAATACCAGCGCTGCAGATGTAAGCAACCAGGCGGTATCCCCGGTATTGATGGCGGGATCATTAACCATTTCTGTTGGGTTATGTCCCATTAAAAGGCTTAGAAGCGTAACAACCATAAGCAATAAAAAAGGAATAATAGCCAGTTTTTTGGTCATGTGCATAATAAAAAATTTAATGTGATAAAATCAATTTAGAATAAAAAATATTTAATATTTACAACTATACTATTCCAAAAATATATAATTATATTTAACTTTTCATATACAATTCCAAAAAATATAAACATTTTTTATTTTTTAATATAAAAATCAGTTTAACCCCCAGTATAATAATTGAAAAGATTCGCCCTGTATTTTTGAACGGCACGCCTTACCTGTCCACCCTATAGAGGAAGAGCCGCCTGCAAAGGATCATTTAATGCCCTATATACACGCCGTCATAAAAAGGGCTTTATGCGGTTTGCCCTACATAAAAATCTGGAATATAAATTAGCAGCTGACATGAACCAGCCGGGAGTTTGCATGGCATACCGGCTCCCTTCCGGCGTCGCTGCCAGGCATGCCCTGCTTACAAATACGCTAAATAGTTCTCCCCGGATATATTTTAAGCGCTTCTTCCAAACAATCCATTGCGTTCTTAATTGCCTCCTGGTTGATCACATAAGCCAGGCGCACTTCGTTTGTTCCTAAACCGGGCGTAACATAAAAGCCCGTTGCCGGCGCAAGCATCAGCGTTTGGTTATTATAAGAAAAATCTTCGAGCAGCCACTGGCAGAACTTATCGCAATCGTCAATCGGTAATCTGGCCATAGCATAAAAAGCGCCGCCGGGGTTAGGGCAATAAACCCCCGCCATTTTATTTAACCTGCTTACCAGCAAGTTGCGCCTGTTTAAATATTCTGCTTTGGGCGCATTAAAGAAATCATCGGGGAGATCTACCGCCGCCTCTCCCAAAACCTGCTCCAGACCGGGCGGACTGAGCCTTGCCTGTGCAAATTTCAATGCCGCATCATAAACCTTTTTATTTTTAGTGATCAACGCCCCGATCCTTGCCCCGCAGGCACTATATCGTTTGCTGATAGTATCCAGCAGTACCACGTTTTCTTCAAGTCCATCTAAATGCATTACACTGGTATAGTCTGTGTGTTCATAGCAAAACTCCCTGTAAGCTTCATCGCCGAAGAGATAAAGGTCATTTTCTCTGCATATCTTACCAATAGCTTCCATTTCAGCTGCGCTGTATAAGTACCCGGTTGGGTTATTAGGATTACAGATCAGGATCGCTTTAGTCTTAGGGGTGATCACCTCTTTGAACGCTTCAGGCGCAGGCAGGGCAAAGCCGGTTTCGATAGTTGATTTTATGGGCACTACTTCTATTCCGGCTGCACAGGCAAACCCGAGATAATTAGCATATAAGGGTTCGGGAATGATCACTTCATCGCCCGGATTCAAACAGGCAAAAAATGCAAAAAGAATTGCTTCACTCCCTCCGGTTGTAATCAATATCTGATCGTACCTGACATCAATATCCACTTTTTTATAATACCCGGTGAGTTTCCTGCGATAGCTTTCATTACCTGCACTATGCGTATATTCTAATACCGGCATGTTAGTATATCTTACGGCATCCATCACCGGGGGAGGCGTTTGAATATCGGGCTGCCCGATATTCAAATGATATACAGTTATACCTTTTTGTTTTGCTGCTTCTGCATAGGGCACTAATTTCCTGATGGGGGAAGCAGGCATCGCCATACCTCTTTCAGATATTGTAAGCATTTATTGAATTTAAAATTACAAAGCAACTATAAAACAGATGCAATATAAAGCTGATAAATAATATTTATAAAAAAACCCTTCAATTACTGAAGGGCTTTAACATGCATTCAGTAAGGGGCGACTATTTTTTGGCCAATACTTCACCAGTGAAATAAACTGTTTTAGGCTCGCCGTAACCCGCAAGATATATTTCAACATCTTTATTAACCGGGCCCACGCTTGGAGCGCTGTAAGACACTTTTATCTTACCCGTTTTACCAGGCATTACCGGCTCATTTGGTTTTTCGGGCACCGTACAGCCACAACCAGCCATCACGCTTTTTACCACTAAAGGTTTTTTGGTCTGGTTTGTAAATTCCATATAAAAGGTATAGGGCTCGCCCTGTGGAATTTTTCCAATATCATATTTCTCTTTAACCATTTTTATAGCAGTTTCGGCTGAAGGGCTGCTTTGAGATACCGCTGCAGACTGAGCATTTGAAACACCTGCCCACGCAACAAAAGCCAGTAAAAACAAAAAACGCATTTTTTTCATACCAAAGATTTTCCGATTAATAATTATACAAAAATATTTAAAAAAGATGGATTAATGATGATAAAGTGATACCATTCTTTTATAAACATCCAATACTTTTAACAATTTTTCCCATAAAATGCCGACACAAAGCCTTATAACATTTTTACTCATGTAGTTCTCATACTAAAATGCATATTAATACGTTATATGCATATATTAATGCTTCTCACCTATTTTTGCTGAATGGAAATGGTAAACTCCGGATCAAGTGTGCAAAATGAAATGCTGTCTTTCGAAAAATTTAAAGATGGAGTTTTGCACGATTATTATATTGCCTGCCTTAGCAGGGAAACCAGTTTGCTTTCCCGAAAAGAAGTACTCACAGGTAAGGCGAAGTTTGGAATTTTTGGCGATGGCAAAGAAGTGGCCCAGGTAGCTGCTGCCAAATTTTTTAAACCCGGCGACTGGAGAAGCGGGTATTACCGCGATCAGACGTTTATGTTTGCGATTGACGAAACAAACCCCCAGCAATATTTTGCACAATTATATGCCGATCCGGATTTAGAAAGAGAGCCTTTTAGCATGGGCCGCCAGATGAACAGCCATTATACCAGTAGCAATACAAAAGAAAACGGCGAATGGGCCGACCTGGTAAATATTAAAAATACCGGTACCGATATGGCACCCACCGCCGCCCAGATGCCCCGCGCTTTGGGATTGGCCCTGGCCTCAAAACTATTCAGGAATATTGATGAATTAAAACAGTTCCGCAACTTATCTGACAACGGTAATGAAGTTTGTTTTTGTACCATAGGCGATGCCTCCACCAGCGAAGGACATTTTTGGGAGATCGTAAATGCCGCCGGCGTGCTGCAGGTTCCTTTAGCCATTTTTATCTGGGATGATGGCTATGGCATTTCGGTACCCAGGGAATACCAGACAACCAAAGGTTCCATATCAAAAGCGTTGAAGGGATTTGAAAAAGAAGCAGGTACCAATGGCTTTTACATTGCCACGCTGAAAGGCTGGGACTATATGGGAATGGTAGAAGCATTTCATGAAGGCATCAGCCTTGCAAGAGAAACGCATACTCCTGTGATCTTCCATATTGAAGAATTAACACAACCACAGGGCCACAGCACATCGGGCAGCCACGAAAGATATAAAAGCAGCGAAAGGCTGGTATGGGAAAAAGAGTGGGATTGCATCAGGCAAATGCGGGCCTGGATCCTGGAAAATGCGCTTGCTGATGATGCCACCCTTGAAAGGATTGAAAATGATGCAAGGCAAAACGTGAAGACCGGCAGAGATAAAGCGTGGCAGGAATATATTACACCTATCAGGCAGCAAATACAACAAACCAGGCAGGTAATAGAAGGTTTGATCCCTAATAATCCCGGGCATGCCGATGAACTGAAAAAAATAGCTTCCAGCCTCGGCTCCTTACGCGAACCGCTCCGCAAAAACAGTTTGCAGAGTATATTCAAAGCATTGCTGCTTTGTGAAAATAATGCCACTGCTGAGGCGATGGAATACTATAAGCATCTCCAGCTGGAAAATGAACGGCTATACAATTCCCTTTTATACGACGAAGGACCTAAAAGCGCGCTTAAAGTGGAAGCAATACCGGCCGTTTATAGCAGCGACGCCCCCCTGATTAATGGCTACCAGATCATCAATAAATATTTTGACGGCCTTTTTGCCAGCAATCCTAAAGTAGTGGCTTTTGGAGAAGACCTGGGCAGGATCGGAGACGTAAACCAGGGATTTGCCGGTTTGCAGAAAAAGTTCGGAGAAAAAAGAATATCTGATACCGGCATCCGCGAGTTGGCTATAATGGGACAGGGCATCGGGCTGGCACTAAGAGGTATCAGGCCCATTGCAGAAATACAATATGTCGATTATGTTGTTTACGGGTTGCAGCCCTTAACCGATGATGTTGCTTCCCTGTTGTACAGAAGCGGCGGTAAACAGCAATGCCCTATTATTGTGAGAACACGCGGCCACAGGCTTGAGGGCATCTGGCACAGTGGGTCGCCAATGGGTATGATCATAAATGCACTGCGTGGCATGTATGTATGTGTGCCCAGGAATTTTGTACAGGCGGCCGGCATGTATAATACGATTTTAAAAAGCAACGACCCGGCAATTGTTATTGAAAGCCTCAACGGCTACCGCCTAAAAGAGAAGTTGCCTGATAACCTTAACGAGATTACAGTGCCGCTGGGCATACCGGAGGTTTTACATGAAGGTAATGATATTACCATTGTAAGCTATGGTTCAACTATCCGCATAGTACAGGAAGCCATGAAACTGGTTGAGCCTTTACATATCAGCTGTGAGTTGCTGGATGTGCAAACGCTTTTACCTTTCGACAGGAATCATAAGATACTTGAATCATTAAAGAAAACCAACCGCATCGTTTTTGTTGACGAAGATGTACCGGGCGGTGCCGCAGCATATATGTTTAACAAAGTTATGGAAGAGCAGGGAGGCTACCGGTATCTTGATGTTGCGCCCAGAACCATAACGGCCAAAGCGCACCGACCTGCCTACGGCAGTGATGGCGATTATTTCAGCAAACCCAATGCTGAAGAGGTGGCCACTGTTTTAGTGGAGATGATGAAGGAGTAACAGCATTGCAAACCAGATTTATTACGCACCAAAGTATATTTTAAAAAATAGCAAATTCGTGTCATCGGTTAAAATTCACTTGTCAATTACCGATTCGTTTTTGATATTCTAAATATTTCACAATCATTTCTGGCACTTCCGATCGAGGTATGTAAATATCATCAATTACAAACCCTTCCCCAATTCGAAAAAAATAAGGCAGTTTATACTTGTCTATTAATATTGGTAATTCATTTGTCATTACGTATGAATTTTTTATAAACCCATCATACAAATTGCTCCTTTTTAAAAACCCAACAGAAATGGTATCCAAAAGTACTACTACAGGAAAATCGACTTGCTTTAAAGCAGCACTCACCTGTCTTGCCAAAGCACTGTCTTGAGCTCTGACACCAAATTGTGCCCGAAAAAAGAAAAACAAATCTTTACTCACTATACTTTTTAAACTAGTTGAGGAAGTAATATTCAACCCTGGATTCAATGCTCGTCCCCTCATTTGTAAAATAAGGCTGGGATAGTTATCCCAAAAATTGCTATCCTTAGAATACTGATTCATGTCCCTTGACAAAAAAACAGTTACTGGTGGTGACGATATACCCTTCCTCATTAGACCATACACGGCTATGCCTGACATGTGCAATATCAGCATCCTTTTTTGCATTTTTAATCTCATTTTCCCTTGCCGCTTTTTCCCATCCTTTGTTTCCTTCGGGCGGCCAATCCGTCCAGTCTTTTGCATCTTTTAATGGGGTGCATAAAACTTTTTCGCGCTTCGTAGCGCCCTTTGTGCAAATCTTTGCGGGCTTTGCGTGAAAAATTATTCAAAACTGCGAAAAAGTTTTATGCACCCTTCGGTGGCTTACTTATTTTAATCTTGCCAGTGCACCATATCGTAAGGGTAATACGGATTGTCTTTAAAACTACTATCATCGAGCCCCATTCTTTTTACCACAGCGCCAACCTCCCAGGCCCAGTAGCCGCTGTAACCTTTATCACGTAAATGTGTATTGTACCAGGGGTCTTCCTTATGTAGATCATACCATTTGTCTAAATATTCTTTAATATTTTCCTCAACGTCATTTTTTGGCAATTGAGTGATGTCAAAAAGTAATTTATACGGATAGTATCCTCGTTCAACTATTTTGTCAGTGACGGACATACTTAGTAAAGAGTAAATTATTGCAACAGGCTTAAAAGAATCCTCAACATCATTTGCCTCCCATTTTTCCAAAAAGGTTTCGAATTGATCCTTGTAAGTTGCGTTTGTATTAAGAAGGATACATAATGAAAGGCATTTTAAACAAAGAGAGTTGTCTTTATAAGATTCTGTATTTATTTTAAAGAAATTATCCAACACTTCTTCAAGTATTGGCAATAACTCATTAATTGAACCTCCTAAAGAATAAATACATTCAATTTTTTTTAACCGAATATTACAAGCACTAATGTAATGGTGGTTTTCAAGCCGGCCATTTTTTTCAATGTAGATTTGAAAATCCTCTTTGTCATCGGCTATAAATAAATCAAATCGTTCAATTTCCTTTTTAAAATACTGAACGTCCTTATATTGAGCCCTTATTTTATCCTGATTGCTACTATCTGAATCAGTTGTCCCAAATATCTTTTTAAAAAACCCCATAAGTTTAAATTTTCCTAAAAATAACTAAAATAACCAGTCAACCAGTTTAGAACCTGCATCGCTGCCCGCAAGGCCACCAATAATACCGCCAACAATACCCCCTATTACCGTGCCTACACCGGGGCAGATAGCGGTACCAATAACGGCGCCTATTTCTGCCCCTGCCCAGGCTCCGGCAGCACCACCAATTGCAGAACCGGTCGCCTTTTGCGTCTTATCCCCAAATCCGCCCTCTTCCTGATAGGCAGATGCAATACTGATTGCATCTAAAGCAATACCCACCACAATTGCTCCGCGCCCGATAACTTTTCCCGTGGTTTTCAAAGCTGGGGTAGATTCCATAAATTGACTGGCTTTCCAGAGTGCGTTGTTTGACTTTGTAGCAGCCGCACTTTCTCTTATTGCGGTTGAGAATTTTGAGTTTGCTAAGGCTTCTACCGGCTTTGAGTTTCGTAACGATGAGCGCATCCCACTAATGAATTGAGACGCTTTTGCAGGAGGCTTTATCTGAATATCTGATTTTGCTCCAGCTCCATTCCGGTAACCTTGGCTATTCACTGGAATATCTTTCATACTTCCATCGGTACCAACATTAGTAACTGACCGCTGTAAAGTTCCGCTATTATTTGCGCGCCTCATAGCTCTTTCATCATTAGAATTCGCTATCGCACCATTATCTATATGCTCATTTGTCCAATCAACATCTAACTCCCTATTTCCACTTCCTGCATTCGTTTTCAACGTGGCCGAATTATATTTTGCATCCGTTTCCTTATAAGTACCTCCTCTTTCATACGCGCCATCAATACCAGGCTTTGTGTCTTTGTCAATGTCCATAACAGGATGCTCACTTCTAATATCCCGCCATCCCTGCTCCCGGTAGTAAACATTATCCTTCATTTCCCCGTAATTCCCCTTTCTTCCCTGCCAGCCGCTTTCAGTGGTAAGTGAAATTTTCCCATTCTCTACATCGTAAATAACACCTCGCTGGTTATAATCAATAACATCCTTGTAGTTCATCCATTGCGAGGCAATCCCCAATCCCGTAAAACCAAAATCAAACATCGGACCCGTAGGTATGCTAAAATCAACCTTTATTTTACCGCCATATTTGCATAGCAGGCTGGCATCTTCAAAAACAAGTTTAAAGCCGTTTACTTTTACGTTCTGGTTACACTTGTCCCAATATACGGGCATATAACAACAGCTGCCTTTTACCGCACAGGCACCAAAAGGCTTTACATTTTCACCTGGCACCATATCTGCCTCGCTTACCAGCTTTTCACCATAAATTTTGCTATTGTTGTTGTGCGTAACTTTAATCTGCGTGGGCATTTGCCCTTTATCGCAGGTAAGCCAGCATTTATCAGGTATATACTTTTTGCTCATTGGGGCAATTAAAATTTGTTAAAATAAAATGGCTTTGCTCATAGTTATGGGTTTACAAACATAGCTTCCTTATTCTCCTGTTTCATTCTTTCATCTTCGGGTGCTACTTCTTCTTTTTGTAACTGCTTTAGCTGGTGTGCCGTGGTAACAGCGTACCAGTCTGCAACCCTGGTTTCCAAAAACAGCTCTGCCTCATTCAATGTGCCGTTCTGTAAAAACGTATAATTTTCTTCCATATCCACGTTCAGGGTGGCATCTATATTATATACCTGTGTCAGGTCTTTCAACATCCTCGCAAACGATGCCCGGTCAAACTGATCATTATTCAAAGCAGCCCTGCATTTAATATTTTCCACGAGCCGGGTATTATAAGTAAATGGAGCGATCGATTTTTTCAAAGCTAATGGCAGGCTGATTGATCCGAAATAATCGTTAAGAGTTAACGTTGCTGTTTCTCTTTCACTGTATGTTCTGTACCAATTTTGAAAGAAAAAGCGCCAGCTGCTATAGCCGCTGAAGGTAGATATAAATTTTTCGGGGGCCTTTAGCAGCAGGTTGGTTTGTGGAACAATAACTTCGCCAAATTCAGGAGGATACTGATCATTAATAAGCGGTATAAATTCCTTTTTCCATTTCTCAACTATTTCCCGAAAATTATAAATGGTTAAAAGACAGTTTTCTTTATTTGTTATAAATATGATACCTGAGTACAGGCTTTCCATATCCGCAGCAAACCGGTGCATAAGCGATGTGCCTTTAAAAACCTGGTTATGCAGTTTATATTGCACCGCCAGCCGATCGGGGATCCGGTCTATTATTTGAAGTTCAATCAATTTCTCCTGCAAAAATTCCGTGTGCTTTGTACCAATCTGAACCCTGTTAGCGCTGGTAACTAAATAAAATATCTTTTGAAAATTATGGGGAGTGTGTATTTTCATTGTGGCATATTTTTAAGCCTGATTAATTTGAACCTCGGATCCCTTAACATGGGTATTTGTGCCGCCGCCTATATGAGTATTAACTGAACCTTTAAAGGAGGCATCAGCCGATGCGCTTTCGATGTTTACCGCTCCCGATAAGGCTTTGGTTTCAATTTTACCGTCTGCTGCCGTTGATACGATTCCTTCTTTTGATATTTCGATTTTATTGCCGCCTACCTGGATGATTATTTTCGTTTTCCCATCCAGGACAATGTTTCCCGACGCATCCATAGAAAAAACACTTTGAGGTGGCGTATCTTTTGTTCCGCCTACATTAATAACACTGGTGTTACCGGCATTTACCAAATTATTTATACCCGCGTTTAATGTGTGATTTTCGTTTGCATTAGTTGTAGCATTACCCGCCCCGTCAAATAACATATCCACCCCGCCCTTGTCGCTTACAAAATAGCTTCCCTCGGCATCGTTATATACCTGCCGTATGCCGCTGCGTGTTTGCGTTGTTTTTACATCATTCCCGGCATTACTGAAACTGTTATTGGCAGCACCATGGTATACCGTACCCATTACATAAGGTTTGGTGGCACTGTCGCCTTCAAAACCTACAATTACCTCTTCCTTTAATTCGGGTATAAAGAAATGGCCTTTACCACCACCGCCATGCGGGCTGGCTACCCGTATCCAGGGTGTTTTTTCGCCATCGTTCATCCAATGAAATTTTACACGGATACGGCCTAATCCCATCTTATCATTATTATCCGTTACAATAGCGCTTTGCACCTCGCATACCGGGTCGGGCAGAATATTTACCGGCGGCACTTTAATACTGGCAGGTACAGCCGTAAAACTATTATCGTAATTGCCCAGGGAATCTATAAAATGTGAAATGCCAATAACCTGGTAGTCTCCATAACCTTCTGTGCTTTCGCTAAATACGTTAGCCCCCGATACTGATATCAAACCTCCTATATTTACACCCGGGTGACCGCTGCTACCGCTGAACTGCACCATTTTAGCGCTTTCCATAGCACTCTTTAAGGTAGCCAGCTCATCCTGCTGCCCCTGGCTTAAAGTAAACTGGGGGTTCCATTGCTTGGGCTGTGTACCATAAATATTTTGCGAAGCCTTCAGCACTGTCTCGCCCCAGGGGTTTAACCCGGCCTTTTCAGCCACGCCACCGGGCTTACTGAAATAAACCTGGCTGTTCTGAAAATCCCAGGAAGTCATTTTTATATTGGTAGGCCTGGACTGCAGGATCATATTAAACTTTTTCAGGTTGCTGCCAAATACCAGCCCAGCCTTTACACCGCCTTTTGGCGGCCCTATCACCAGGTTACGGCCATCCCAGAACAGCCATTCACCGTTATTGCCGGTTATACGTTGCAGAAAATTCCACGCAGATTCCCTGTATTGAACAGTATAGCCTAATGTTGCATCTTTTAAAAGCGCTACCTTAGGCTCCAGCAGGTTTTGCGGAAACTTGCTTAATACATCGTTGGTAATGGCTGATAAGGGTTTATTCAGCCAGCTTTTACAATGCGGGCCGCTATCCAGAACAATAGTAGGGCTATAACCCGAAATAATCACATCCCCGTGATGCCCCGTAAACCTTGAAGTTTCGACTGAAGTTACAATGCCCTGAAACAGCAATGAGCCGGGCTGAGGATCCGATGAACCCAATGCCACAGATTCTACACGCGCCCCGAAAGTGGCGCCGATCATTGATTTGGAAGAAACGAACAACCCGCTTTTGCCATCAACTGATTCAGCAGGGCATACCAGCGAAAAATGATGGTGCTCGAAAACAGACTGGGCAAGGCTGAAGGTTTTAAAAACAGGTACGGGGTTGCCATTTATACTGAAAGTGGCGTTGGTTAACTGAGCCATTGGTTAAGTTTATAGGTAATTAACAACTTTTATTCCAAACTTATAAAAAACAAGCTAATAGTTTTACAGCCAAAAATACAAAAAAGCTGTTCCATGGGAACCTTTGATGTTCCGATCCCGAAAAAATCGGGGCGGAATTCCGGTTCCTTTATGCAAATTTTAGCCTGAATCCCGATAATTATCCGGGATCATGCAGGTTTGAAAACAGCCCCTTTTGTAATTTACTTTTACCAGCTTTTATTTGCTGAATTTATATACTGTTGTAGTTTTATAAACCTGTCCGGGTTTTAAAGTGGTGGAAGGAAAAGACGGAACATTAGGTGAGTTAGGATAATGCTGCGGTTCCAGGCAAAACGCGGTACGGTAATCGTCCTTCATACCATATTTCATTTGTTTCTGGCTTTTCATAAAATTACCGCCATAAAACTGGATGCCGGGCTCTTCTGTTAAGATATCCATTACAATTCCGCTTTTATCCCCTTTTACTTTAGCTGCTGGTCTTAGTTTTCCGGCAGTGCCGTTAACCACGAAATTATGATCGTAACCCAGTCCATATCCCAATTGTGTATTTTTTTCATCTACTCTTGCTCCAATGGCAGTTGGCCGGGTAAAATCAAAAGGTGTACCTTTTACCGTTTCATTTTTCCCGAAAGGAATTAATGTAGAATCCACAGGAGTATATTCATCTGCGAAAAGCTGTAACTCATGATTATTGATCGTTCCGTTCCCGTTCAGGTTGAAATAGGTATGATTGGTAAGATTACAAACCGTGGTTTTATCGGTGGTTGCCTCATAATCAATCTTCAGTTCATTATCAGCCAAAAGTGTATATATTACTTTTACCTTTAAATTACCGGGGAAGCCCATTTCGCCATCCCGGGACAAATAATTTAACTGCAGGGCACTGTCGTTTAGCTGAGTGGCATCCCATACCTGGTTATGAAAACCGTCAGGTCCACCGTGCAGGGTGTTAGGTCCATTATTCTTTGGCAGATCATAAACAACCCCATCCAGTTTAAACTGGCCGTTCCCGATCCGGTTTCCATATCGGCCAATAGTAGCTCCAAAATAATCTTTCGATTCGTACATATCCTTAAATGTTCCCGGGCCCATCACAACATCCACAGTCTTACCATTAGCATCTGGCACCAGTAAATTAACCAGCCGCCCGCCATAATTGGTAACCGCAGCCTGCAAACCTCCGTTTCGCAAATAAAAAATACTCACTTCTTTACCATTCAAAGTGTCTTCAAACGAATCATTATCGGCAAGCTGAATAGCGGTATCTGCTTTCGCAGAGGACGTTTCAGCTGCTTTTTCATCATCCGTTTTCGTTTGATTTTTACAGGAAACAATAAGTATAGACAATGCAAGGGCGAACAAAAAAGTGTACTTCTTCATTTTTTTAAGAGCCTGTTTAAAATTTATTCAATAAAAGTTTTATAGCGGACAGTTTGACCATTTCTTCCGATGATTCCATGAGTAGTTCATAGTTTCTACACAATCTGCGGTCATTGTCAAACCAGGAGAA
>JASGEW010000112.1:0-16205 GCA_047606125.1 Niabella sp.
AAAAATGCAATGCGGTCGCGGTGCTTGGGGTCGAGGTTGGCATGTATTTTAAATACAAAACCGCTCAGCTTGGGTTCTTCCACATCTACTTTGCGGGCATTGGTTTCGCGGCTTTGAGGAACAGGGGCGATGCGGATAAACGTATCCAGCATTTCCTTTACCCCAAAGTTATTAATGGCGCTGCCAAAAAACACAGGCGATACTTTTGCTTTTAAATAGTCATCTACATTAAGCTCGCCATTTACACCGTCTACCAGCTCCACATCTTCACGTAAAACAGCAGCATCTGTCGCTCCTAATTTTTCATCTAAAACCGAATCATTGATATCGCTGATAGCAATGGCATCATCACCATCAGCTTTCGTATTGGCCGTAAACAGGCGCAGGTTTTTATCATGCAGATTGTAAACGCCTTTAAAGTCTTTACCGCTATTGATAGGCCAGGTCATGGGGTGCAATTGAATGCTCAGTTCTTTTTCTATTTCTTCAAGCAGGTCGAAGCGGTTCTTGCCGTCGCGGTCCATTTTATTAATGAACACGATCACCGGCGTATCGCGCATACGGCACACTTCCATCAGGCGGCGGGTCTGGTCTTCCACACCGTTCACGCTGTCCACTACCAGTATTACGCTGTCCACTGCGGTAAGCGTGCGGTAGGTATCTTCTGCAAAGTCCTTGTGACCGGGCGTGTCTAACAGGTTGATCAAAATACCATTATACTCAAAGCTCATTACCGAGGTGGCTACGGAAATACCGCGTTGCCGCTCAATCTCCATAAAATCCGATGTGGCAGACTTCTTTATTTTATTGCTCTTTACTGCTCCGGCTACCTGTATCGCGCCTCCAAAAAGCAGGAATTTTTCCGTTAGCGTGGTTTTACCGGCATCCGGGTGACTGATGATGGCGAACGTACGCCTCTTTATTATTTCATCATGAAACTTCATATCAAAACTTCTTAAAAGGCGGCAAAGATACTAAAAGTCTGCAGCCTGAGCGGACTGGTTCAGCCAACAACCTGACATAGCACAAGATTTTCTTTAATTTTACGGAAAAATAGCAAAATGAAAGCAGCAAACATAGATACAAATTTGGTGAACAGCTACTATACTTTGCTGAAAAGCCTAAGTCCAAACAATAAGTTAGAGCTTATAGCGCTATTGTCAAAATCGATGAAAACCACAAAAAAAACAAAAGACAGTTCGTGGAAATCGTTATTTGGTGCGTTGGACCTTGACCAATCGGCAGACGAGTTTGCTGAAGAATTGAAGAAGTCCAGAAAGTTTATAAGAAAATCAATTGACTTGTGAAAAAATACCTGTTAGACACCAATATCTGCGTTTATTTTCTCAACGGCAAATTTGACCTTTCCGACAAAATAGACCAGGTTGGTTTTGAAAATTGCTTTGTATCAGAAATTACGATTGCCGAACTCAAATACGGTGTAGAAAAAAGCACTCGCAGGGAAAGGAACAGAAAAACACTTGATACTTTTCAGTCAAAAATAGATGTTCGTCCAATTTTTCCTGCACTCGACATCTATGCCATAGAAAAGACGCGCTTAAAAGTTAAAGGGAAAATTTTAGATGATTTTGATTTGCTTATTGGTGCGACAACCCTATACAATAATCTAACATTAGTAACCAGAAATGTAAGCGACTTTGATCGGTTAGAGAGAATACAAATAGAGGATTGGACTATTACCTAACAACCTGCTATTTCAAAAAAATGTGCTATAGCCAGCTATAAAAAACTTACATATTCCTCCGGTACTGGCCTCCAACCTCATACAGCGAATGCGTGATCTGGCCCAATGAACAGTATTTTACACATTCCATCAGCCCGGCAAAAAGATTCCCGTTTTGTATGGCTACTGTTTTTAATTTCTGTAAAGCTCCGGCAGATTGATCTTTATTGCGCTCATGAAAAGCGTGTAAATTTTTTACCTGTTGCTCTTTTTCTTCAGCAGTGCTTCTTATTACTTCCATTGGTAAAATAGTAGGACTGCCCTGTTTATTTAAGAAAGTATTTACACCCACCAGCGGCAGCTCACCGTTATTCTTCAGCATCTCATAATGCATGCTTTCTTCCTGGATCTTATTGCGCTGGTACATACGTTCCATAGCGCCCAGCACACCGCCTCTTTCATTAATACGGTCAAACTCCGCCAGCACGGCGGCTTCCACAAGATCGGTCAGCGCTTCAACAGCAAAGCTCCCCTGCAAAAAATTTTCGGTCTTAGCGCTGCCAAGCTCCCTGTTAATAATGAGCTGTATGGCCATAGCGCGGCGTACGCTTTCCTCTGTAGGAGTGGTGATGGCTTCATCATAGGCATTGGTGTGTAATGAATTACAATTATCATAAATAGCATACAAGGCCTGCAAGGTGGTACGTATATCATTAAAGTCTATTTCCTGGGCGTGCAGGCTTCTGCCCGATGTTTGAATATGATACTTTAATTTCTGTGAACGTTCATTGGCCCCATATTTTTCTTTCATTGCCTTTGCCCAGATGCGGCGTGCCACGCGGCCGATCACGCTGTATTCAGGGTCCATGCCATTACTGAAGAAAAAGGAAAGATTGGGTGCAAAATCATCAATATGCATACCCCGGCTTAAATAATACTCCGCATACGTAAAACCGTTCGCTAATGTAAATGCCAGCTGCGTTACAGGATTGGCACCCGCTTCGGCGATATGATAGCCGCTGATACTGACGCTGTAAAAATTTCTCACTTTGTTATTAATGAAATATTCCTGCACATCACCCATCAGTTTTAAGGCGAACTCGGTAGAAAAGATACAGGTGTTCTGGGCCTGGTCTTCTTTTAAAATATCCGCCTGAACCGTACCACGCACCTGCAATAAAGCATCTGTCCTGATCTTTTCGTAGATATCTTTGGGCAATACTTCATCGCCGCTTAGCCCCAGCAGCTTCAACCCCAGGCCGTTATTGCCCTGTGGTAAACCGCCCGCATAAACAGGCCGGGCTATATTTTTGAACTTCGCAGCAATAATATCATTCACTACTCCCCATTGATTATTGTCAGTTATCCACTTCTCACATTGCTGGTCTATTGCTGTATTTAAAAAGAAAGCAAGGAGGATGGGCGCCGGACCGTTAATGGTCATTGATACAGAAGTTGCAGGATCGCAAAGATCAAAACCGCTGTATAATTTTTTGGCATCGTCCACCGTTGCAATACTTACACCGCTGTTACCCACCTTACCATAAATATCGGCGCGACGTGCCGGGTCCTCACCGTAGAGCGTAACACTGTCAAATGCAGTGCTGAGGCGCTTTGCCGGCTGATCCGTACTTACATAGTGAAATCGTTTATTAGTTCTTTCAGGACCGCCTTCCCCTGCAAACATGCGCGTAGGATCTTCTTCCTGCCTTTTCAGCTCAAATACACCTGCTGTAAAAGGAAATTTGCCGGGCAGGTTTTCCTGGAGCTGCCATTTCAAAATATCGCCCCAGTCTTTGTAGGATGGTAATACCACTTTCGGGATCTTTGAACCGCTTAACGAGGTGGTTACAAGCGGCCGCCGAATCACTTTGTCACGAACCTTATACTCAAAATAATCATTTTCATACTCAGATTTTGTTGCCGGCCAGCTATCGACCAGTAATTTATTTTCAGGTGACAGCTTCTGTGATAACGATCCTATTTTTTCATCGATCTTTTCATCATTTTCCAGTAAATATTTAGCGCCATCCAACTGATATAGTTGTGTGGCAATACTGCTCTGCTCATTTACCCATTGGTCATACCCGCGAATGCTTTCGGCAATCTCTGACAAATATCTTACCTGCCTGGGCGGGATGATCTGCGACTGGCTGGAAGTATTTTTTACATGCGGATGATGCACAACAGGTTCCCTGAACCTAATGCCTGTTTTTGTTTCAATTGTTTCCATCAGCCGTTCAAACAATTCATTGATCCCCTCATCATTAAATTGTGCGGCAATAGTGCCAATAACAGGTATATCGGCTTCCCCGGCTGTCCATAACTGGTGATTGCGTTTATATTGTTTCTTGATATCATTCAGTGCATCCAATGCCCCGGCCTTGTCAAATTTGTTGAGGCAGATGATATCGGCATAGTCCAGCATGTTGATCTTCTCCAGCTGAGATGCAGCGCCATATTCGGGTGTCATTACATACATGCTTACATCGCAGTAGTCAACAATAGAAGCATCGCTTTGCCCCACACCAGCGCTTTCGAGAATGATCATATCAAATCCCGCCGCTTTGCAGATAGCAATAGCCTCCTTTGCTGTTTTGCTCAGCGCCATATTATCGTTGCGTGTAGCCATAGAACGCATATAAGCGCGGGGGTGAGAAATGGCATTCATACGGATGCGGTCGCCCAGCAAAGCGCCACCCGTTTTCTTTCTTGATGGATCAACAGAAATAACAGCGATCGTTTTATCATGATATTGATTTAAAAATCTTCGCACTATCTCATCGGTTACGGAAGACTTACCGGCGCCCCCGGTTCCTGTAATGCCCAATACCAGCGGTTTATGATTTTCCGGTAACAAAAACGTTTCAAGTATTGAGGTGTAATCTTTTTCATGCTCAGCCAAAGTAATAGCCCTGGCAATTTTGCGGATATCTTTTACTTCGCCCAGTGGAAGTGGTTTAGCAAAGTCATCCTGTTTATCAATCGCTTTTCCGGTTGAAACAGCAGCGGTACTTCTTTTGATCACATCTTCAATCATTCCCTCTAATCCCATTTGCCTGCCATCATCGGGAGCATAAATCCTTTCTATCCCATAATGGTGCAGCTTCTCAATTTCAGCCGGAAGAATAGTCCCGCCACCACCACCAAAAATCCTGATATGACCGCAGCCTGCTTCGCGCAGCATATCATGCATATATTTAAAAAATTCCAGGTGCCCGCCCTGGTAGCTGGTAATAGCAATAGCCTGGGCATCTTCTTCAATCGCGCATTCCACAATTTCATGCACACTGCGGTTATGCCCCAAATGAATCACTTCCGCACCTTTACTTTGCAAAATACGCCGCATAATATTGATAGCGGCGTCATGCCCGTCAAACAGGGAAGCAGCGGCAACAATACGTATGGCGGGGTTAATATTCTCTTTCATATCAGCAAAAACATTGCAAACAAACCTACATTAAATTTTCCGTTTCAAAAGTATCTCAGTGTCCCGGGAATGCATAACATTTTTTCTTTGTCGCCAGGAGATGAGAATATAAGCATGTGTCGGCCTGACAGTAATCAGGAGTGCCAACATAACGCTAAAAATGTTATATACGCATTCATCAACATATATATAATGCTTTACCACCAAACCTTTTCTTACTTTTGGCCCGATGAACCAGAGAGAACTTTTTCTCAGGCATGTGGCACAAACATCTGCCGCACCTTTAGCGCTTGAAATTGTAAAAGCAGATGGCTGCCGGTTGCTGGATGCAGCCGGCAAAGCATATATAGATCTGATTGGCGGCATTAGTGTAGCAAATGTTGGGCATAGCCATCCAAAAGTAATTGAGGCTATTCATAAGCAATTAGAAGCTTACATGCACATTATGGTATATGGCGAATTTGTGGAATCGCCACAAGTGCAGTATGCCGCCCGGCTGGCGGCTCATTTGCCGGCTTCCCTCAATTCTGTTTACTTTACCAACTCCGGTGCAGAAGCCGTAGAAGGCGCTATGAAGCTGGCCAAGCGTGCCACCAACAGAACCAGGATCATAGCCTGCGAAAATGCCTATCATGGTTCTACACAGGGCGCGTTGAGCATTATTGGCGGCGAATACTGGCGTAATGCATTCAGGCCATTATTGCCGGGAATTTTGCATTTACCATACAATAGTCAGCAACTGATCGACGAAATTGATCCGGATACCGCCTGCGTCATCCTGGAAACAGTACAGGCCGAAGGCGGGGTGATCGCTCCCGAAAAAAGCTGGCTGCAGGCGGTAAGGGAAAAATGCAGCCAAACCGGTACCTTATTGATACTGGATGAAATACAAACCGGGTTTGGAAGAACCAGCAGGCTCTGGGGCTTTGAGCACTTTGATGTGGTTCCTGATATGCTGTTATTAGGCAAAGCATTGGGCGGCGGGATGCCATTGGGCGCATTTGTTGCCGATAAAAAACTGATGATGACACTGGCCGAAGATCCCGTACTGGGGCATATTACCACTTTTGGCGGTCACCCGGTTTGCTGTGCTGCCGGGCTTGCGGCATTTATGGTGTTAACAGAAGAAAAGCTTTATGATAAAGTGCCCGAAAAAGAACAGCTTTTCCTTTCTCTGCTGAAGCATGATCAAATAAAAGCGATACGCAGCTTTGGCCTGTTAATGGCAGTGGAGTTTGCCGATTTTGAGGCCAACAAAAAAATTATTGACGCGGTAATTGCTGAAGGAGCGCTTACGGATTGGTTCCTGTTTGCACCCACCTGCCTGCGTATCTGTCCGCCCTTAACTATCAGCGAAGCTGAAATAAGAAAAGCCTGCGCAATCATCACTGAAGTATTAAACACAATATATGACGAAAGCTGAAGCAGAAAAGAAACAGGCAGCGCTTGAGGCTGTAAAGGAAATAAAAGAGGGAATGATCGTTGGCCTGGGCACAGGCTCTACGGCATATTATGCGATACAGGCAGTAGGTGAAATGGTAAAACAGGGTATGAAACTGCAAACCGTTCCGACATCTGAACAAACCAGGCAATTATCGGCTGAGCTGAAAATCCCGATGGTGGATATCAATACAATTGATGCAATTGACATCACTATTGACGGCGCTGATGAGTTTACCCAAAACCTTTACCTGATAAAAGGAGGTGGCGGCGCATTGCTGAGGGAAAAGATTGTGGCTTCCATAACTCAAAACCAGATCATTGTTGCGGACGGCTCCAAGCTGGTGCACGAACTGGGCAAATTCAAAGTACCTGTTGAAGTCATTCCCTTTGCCTGTGCTTACGTAATGCAGCAGCTACAGGCTATTGGCGGTATCGGTTTGGTAAGGATCAAAAACGGGGCAACGTATATTACCGACCAGGGAAATTATATTATCGATACCGACTTTGGATTAATTAATGATCCGGAGGCTTTAGACAAGCAATTAAACAACATCGTAGGCGTGGTAGAACATGGATTATTTATAAACCTGGCGCATAAAGTAATTATGAGTAAAGATGGCGGACTGATCACCTTTACAAAATAAAACAAGCTGTTTCAGATCAGGGCAACTGTGGTTTTCTTCACAAGCGCTTTTCTGAAACAGCTTTAACTTTTATAAAAACGCTCTTACGAGCAGAAATGCATTATTCAACAACGATTTCCTTGCTGCTGTTTTTGGCTTCTTCAGTTTTGGGAAGCGTGATATACAATATCCCATTTTCCTGTTTAGCAGATATTTTTTCAGCATCCACTTTACCATTCAGGTTCAAGCTTCTTTCAAAACTCCTGACCGGGAACTCCTGCTTAACAAACGCCGGCTTATAATTTTCATCAACGGCTTTTGTTCCGGTCACATACAGGATATCTTCTTTTACTGAAAGCCTGATGTTTTCTTTACTGAACCCTACCGCAAACACAATCAGCTCATAATGATCTTTTTTATCTTCAATATTAACAGGCACATTATATTTAGGTCTGCGAAAATTTTTCTGGGAATGCGCAAACCTGTCGTCGTGTAAAAACCTGTGGAGCCTTTGTCTTTGCTCATTTGTGTGACAATTTCTATGTAACATACTTTTTACTTTTTTTGATTAATGAATATTGATTGAATCTTTTTGAACAAATGGCCGTTCGCTATCCTTATACCATTCCTCGTTAGATGTATTTCTGTGTTTTTGCCAATGGCACCGGTCGTACTGTTTACCAAAATATTTTTCTCCTGCAAAAGCATACAACCCACCAAGAGTTACAACCGCAGCAATAAGACCTATCATTACATTTTGCCTTCTTTTCATTTTTTTATTTTTTAGAGCTTGTTTAATAATCTATTTTTCCGCTGCAGTTGCAGTCATATCATTATAGCGGCCGCAGCCATACTGAAACTTTTCTTTAAACCGGGCATACTCTTCATCACTCATATTCCTGATCTTATCCGCAAAGCCTGCAAACCGGTTATCAGTACCAAACCTTCGCCCAAAACGCCTTCCGGCAAACAGCCGGAATAATGTTCCTGCAATCAATACTACAGTTGCAACCCTGAGTACAAAAAATGGCATAAAAAATAGTGCTGCGCCCAGTATAATACCAGCAATAACAGGTTTTAAAACAGATGTATTCATAATTTTATTTTTTATTGTTTATTGTTTATATAAAGGAAGACGTTCAGCCGGTATAAATACTTTATCTCCTTCATGCACTGTATGCGCAATAAAAAAGCGGGGATGCCCCGCTTATAATAGAAGATAAAAATAAATTACCTGCCGCAGCGCCGTTTCCATTCTTCTTTAAACCGCTCCCGCTCTTCGGGGCTCATGTTTTTTATTTTTTCCCGGAAGTTTTGCATGCGCTCAAATTTTTCTCTTCCGGGCCCTCCCCTGAAACCGCCAAACAAAATTTTACATAAAACCAAAATACCTACCGCCTGCCAGTAACTAATAGTATTTACATGTAAAACGGGCGGCAATATCGCATTCCACAATAACATTACAATGGCGCCAAAAACAAATACGGCAGCTAATGCAAAAAATATAAAAACAAATTTTGGTGGGCCACACCTTCTTCTGTTCATCATAAAATATATTTTTAATAATTTAGTAATTCGTCGTACAAATATTGCAGGCGTTTTCTCAAATGTTGCACTGCATAACGCTTACGGCTGATAATGGTTTTAATACTTTCCCCGTTTTTATCAGCAATTTCCTGCAGGGTCATATCTTCCAGCTCATTCAGCACAAATGCCTGCTTCTGCGCTTCAGGCAGTTCGCCCAGCGCTGCAAATAATTCTTCCCAGAAAAGATCCTTAAAATCTTCAAGTTCAGGATTATCACTAATGGCAAGTAGCATATCTTTAAAATGCAGCTCCCCATCTTCGCCCTCATATTGATGATCTTCGATCAGCTCGGGCTTCTTTTTCCTGTATTTATCGGTAATTTTATTACGCGCAACTGCAAACAGCCACCCGCTTACTTCTTCAATAGTTTGGGTAGCCGAAGTATTCGTGAACTGATACCACACGTCCTGCAAAATATCTTCTGCATCCGCATCGGTATTCACTTTACCGCGAATAAAGCCAAAAAGCCGCTTACTGTAATTTTTTACAGTATCTACAATATTTTGCCTTTTGTCATCAGCCATTATTGCCAAACCATCGCTCATTGAAAAGGTAGACGATGAGGGAAGTAAATTACTTTAATTTTTTTATACCGGCTTATAAACAGGTGGCAGCTTCGTTGCGTCGCAATCACTTCATCGGCACAACACAGGGCATCGTCTTTCAGTTTTACAGATAACCAATACAAATTGGTAACCATTTCACCATTAAGGGCATTAAGCTTTAGGCTTTAAGCATTATGCTCATTCTTAATTTTCAATTCTTCATTATTCGCGCCCCTGGAACTTTGAAACCAGAAACCTGTAACTGCTTTAGGCCTTTAGCTTAATAGCTTATTGCCAGTTCCCGTTTACAACTTCTTCAAAAGACACCTGTTGCTGCTCACCGGTAGCAAGGTTTTTAATATTGATCATTCCCTGGTCCAGCTCTTTACTACCCAGTATTGCTGCATAGGGTATCAATTTTTTTTCAGCATACTTAAATTGCTTGTCAAACTTGCTGTTTTCGTGGTACACTTCACAGGCAATGCCCTTTGCACGGAGTTGTTGTGCCAATGCCATAGCTTTAGCCGCTTCTGCCTCGCCGAGATTGAAGAATAATATCCTGGTTCCTGCGGCTACATCCTGCGGGAAAAGCTGCAACTCGTTCATTACATCATAAATCCTGTCCACGCCAAAAGAAATACCAACGCCGGGCACACCAGGTACACCAAATAAACCCGTAAGATCGTCGTAACGGCCGCCGCCGCCAATGCTGCCGATCTGCACGCCCGTTGCTTTTATTTCAAATATGGTTCCGGTATAATAATTCAGGCCGCGGGCAAGGGTAGGGTCGAGAATAATTTGAGAGCTAAAAGCTGAAAGTTGAGATTTTTGTATCAGATAACTCAGCTCTTCCGCACCCTTCAGGCCGATTTCACTTTCAACAAAAATAGTTTCCAGCTGCTGCAGCTTATCTTCATTGCTGCCATCAATATTTAAAAATGAGCCGATCCTTTCCACCTGTATTTCGTCCAGACCTCTTCCCGATAATTCGTCCTTTACTTTTTCAATTCCTATTTTATCCAGCTTATCAATAGCAACAGTAATATCGGTAAGCTTTTCTGCCCCACCACAAATATCAGCCAGCGCCGCCAGCACTTTCCGGTTATTGATCCGTATTTCTACATCAACATTCAGTTTTTCAAAAACCGTAGCGTAAATATTGACCAGTTCCAGTTCATTCAATAAAGACCGGCTGCCTACCACATCAGCGTCGCATTGGTAAAACTCGCGGTAACGCCCCTTTTGCGGCCTGTCGGCCCGCCACACAGGTTGCATTTGGTAGCGTTTAAACGGCATCGCCAATTGCTGGTGGTTCATAGCTACATACCGTGCAAAAGGAATGGTAAGATCATAACGTAACGCACGTTCTGTAATATCCTTACTGGATCTGCCTTCGAGTATTTTTTCAAACCCGGCCCTGGTCTTTTCGATCTTGGTTTCATTATCCAGACCGTTATTAAGGATTTTGAAAATGAGCTTATCGCCTTCTTCGCCGTATTTCCCCATTAGTGTTTCCAGGTTTTCCATTGCCGGCGTTTCCAGCGGCTGAAATCCATACAGTTCAAAAACAGTTCTGATGGTGTTAAATATATAATTACGTTTGCGCACAACGTCTGCGCTAAAATCTCTTGTTCCCTGTGGTATGGTTGGTTTCATTTTTATTTTAGTTCTGGGCTCATGGTTAATGGTTCATAGCCTGGCTGAACAGTTTTTTATCCATGCACTATGACCCATTGTCTGTGAACCTATTTATACTTATCTATAATTGCGCCACATGCTTTATCAATCATATCATAAACCTCATGATAGCCGGGCTCGGGGCCATACCAGGGATCAGGCACTTCCATGTTTTTACCCGGATAAACCTCATTCATAAGCAGGTCAACTTTTGAATCATCGTATTTATCTCTGGCGATCCATTTTATTTCATCTATTACATCTGCCGCCATCGCATAGATTCTATCATATTTATCAAAATCATTTGCTGTAAATTTCCGCGCGTATTGGCAGCTTATGTCAATACCATTGATTTTTGCCACTTTCTGTGAAAGCCGGTGAGGCGCTTCCCCTACATGATAACCGTTCGTACCGGCACTGCCCACTTTCCAATCCAGTCCTGATTCTTTTACTTTATGCTGCAAAATACCTTCCGCCAAAGGGCTGCGACAGATATTTCCCAGACAAACCATCAAAATGTTCATGCGCGCAAAGATAAACAGATTCAGAATCTGAGATAATTATTTGAGATATGCTTATCCGGTTTCCAATTAAAACAGATAATGGAGCCCATAAGCGTATCTTTGCAAAATGGGCTTAGGAAAGCAAAATATACGGCATTTATCTCTTGCCGAACTCGAAAACTATTTTTTATCTATAGGTGAAAAAAAATTCAGGGCGCAACAGGTGTACGACTGGCTATGGTTAAAACCGGTGCAGGATTTTGATGCGATGACCAATATCAGCAAAGGCCTGCGCGAAAAATTAAGCGCCACCTTCTCTTTCCCGGCCATCACGGTCGATACTACCCAGCACTCGGAAGACGGCACCATCAAATCAAGGTTTAAAACCATTGAAGGGCATCTGACCGAAGGCGTACTGATCCCGACCGATGAGCGCAAAACTGCCTGTGTAAGCTCCCAGATCGGCTGTAGCCTTAGCTGTAAATTTTGCGCTACCGGGTACCTGGAACGCAAACGCAACCTGAACTTTGAAGAGATCTTTGATGAAGTTGCATTGATCAATCAGCAATCCCTGGAAGTGTATGATAAAAAACTGACCAATATCGTTTTTATGGGTATGGGGGAGCCGTTGCTTAATTACAAAAATGTGCTGAAAGCTATTGAAAGAATCACTTCACCCGACGGACTCGGCATGAGCCCCCGCCGCATTACTGTTTCTACCGCCGGGGTAGCCAAAATGATCAGACAACTGGGCGATGACAAAGTGAAATTTAAACTGGCCTTATCACTGCATGCCGCCAACGATAGAAAACGCCACGAGATCATGCCGATCAACGACAGTAATAATATTAAATCGCTGATAGAGGCACTGAATTATTTCTATAAACAAACTAAGAACGAGATCACTTTCGAATATATCCTTTTTAACAATTTCAATGATTCGCTGGAGGATGCAGAGGAGCTGATCAAGATCTATCGCCAGGTACCTGCAGACTTAATTAACCTGATTGAATATAATCCTATTGAGTTTGCGCAGTTCACTAAACCATCGGACGAAAAAGTGGAGGCATTTATGCGGTATCTTGAAAAGAACAGGGTAAATGTACGCCTGCGCCGCAGCCGGGGCAAAGATATTGATGCGGCCTGCGGGCAACTGGCCAATAAAGGTTAAAATAGATCGTGAAAGAGACCACAACGGCTCTGGTGTCACAGCGAAATCACAACGTTGTGAGACCTTTGTGTCGTTAAGTCGTTGTGTTATATTCGAAAAAAATATTTTAATTAAAATTTATATAAGTTCAGATTCTAAAGGGAACACTTTATTCCTTCAGCTCAAAGGTTTCCAGGAATTTAGTATTGAAATTACCTTTTATAAAGTTTTCATCTTTCATTAGCTGAAGATGAAAAGGAATAGTTGTTTTTACGCCTTCAATCACAAATTCACTCAGGGCCCTGTACATAGTATCAATCGCCTCTTCACGCGTACGGGCAATTGAGATCAGCTTACCGATCATCGAATCGTAATAAGGCGAAATAGTGTAACCCGCGTACACATGGCTGTCGACCCGCACGCCATGACCGCCCGGTATATGCAACGTGGTTATTTTACCGGGAGAAGGGCGAAAATCGTTAAAAGGATCTTCAGCATTAATGCGGCATTCTATAGCATGCATCTGGGGAACATAATCCTGTCCTGATATTTTTTCACCCATTGCGATTTTGATCTGCTCTTTGATCAGGTCGAAATTGATCACTTCTTCCGTAACGCAATGTTCTACCTGGATACGGGTGTTCATCTCCATAAAATAAAAATTGCGGTGCTTATCTACCAGAAACTCGATGGTGCCCACGCTTTCATACCCGATAGCCGCCGCCGCTTTTTTTGCAGCCTCACCCATTGCAGTCCGTAATTCGCCCGTCATAAAAGGCGAGGGAGATTCCTCAACCAGCTTCTGATGCCGGCGCTGAATGGAACAATCGCGCTCGCTCATGTGGCAAACATTGCCAAACTGATCTCCTGCCACCTGTATTTCGATATGGCGCGGCTCTTCCACGAATTTTTCCATGTAGATGCCATCATTTTTAAACGATGCCGCTGCTTCCATTTTGGCAGTATCGTAAGCCTTCTCCATCTCAGCTTCTTCCCAAACGATACGCATTCCCTTACCACCACCACCGGCAGTAGCTTTCAGAATAACAGGATAGCCAATATCCTTTGCCAGGCTTTTTGCTTCATCCACACTTCCCAATAAACTTTCGCCACCCGGCACAACAGGCACGCCTGCTTTGATCATGGTTTCCTTAGCTGTAATTTTATCGCCCATCTTATTGATCATTTCAGCAGTAGGACCTATAAATTTAATCTGGCTATCGTTACAGATACTTGCAAACTTTGCATTTTCAGCAAGAAAACCATAACCGGGGTGCACTGCATCCGCATTGGTAATTTCAATTGCCGCCATTATATTGGGTATGTTCAGGTACGACTCCGAGCTTGCCGGGCGCCCTATACATACCGCTTCATCCGCAAATTTAACGTGCAGGCTCTCGCTATCGGCAGTTGAATATACAGCCACAGTTTTAATACCCATTTCACGACAGGTTCTTATGATCCTTAAAGCTATTTCTCCCCTGTTGGCTATTAATATTTTCTTAAACATGGTTTTCTTTAATGTGATAATGTGCTAATATGAAACACAACAATATATTTTAAAATATAAAAACTTTTAATATAACTACATGGATTTCTTTTGTTTGGAAGTAAACAAACTTTTATTTAATACTTTACTTATATCTTCTAATTTTGCGAGCAGATGAGACGCGTCGGGATAATCTTTTGAATAATTACATAATGCAAGCCAATATTGCGTTTCATCAGATTCTTTGGCAGATAACTTCATTTTATGTATAAAATCCGCCTTACTTTCACAATTCTGCGATTCAAACGCATTGGCTCCAATTGAAGTGCCCGGCCTGAAAAGCTGTTTACTAATTGCAAACCTCTTATTGGCATCAAGTTTATTACAATATTCAATAATCAATAATGAAAAATCAAAACTCAATTTTAGAATTGGATTGTTCTCTATGAGTTCCTTTTGCATAAACTAATTTTATACATTAGCATATTAGCACATTATCTAATTAGCAAATTCCTTACGCTGTCTGTACCTCAAACAGGGGCTGATCAAATTCAACGGGAGAGGCATCTTCTACCAGTATCTTCACAATCTTACCGCTTATCTCGCTTTCTATTTCATTGAACAGTTTCATCGCTTCAATTACACAAAGCGTTTTACCCGGAGTGATAATATCGCCTTCTTCAATAAAATTTGGTTTATCGGGGGTAGGCCTGCGGTAAAAAGTACCAATCATCGGGCTCCTTACAATAGTATTATTATTTGCAGTTTCTGTTGCTTTAGGCTTTTCTGCAGCCGGGGCGGCCTGGGAAGCTGCCGCCGGAGCCTGGATCTGCGCAGGCATTGCCGGTATATTTAAAGACTGGATAGGAAAAGGCGGAGCCGCAACCACCTGCGTGGTCTGCTCTTCCTTTTGCTTTATTACCAGTTTGAAATCTTTTTGTTCAATACTAAACTCGCCTATATTTGATTTATTGATCATTTTGATCAATTCCTGAATTTGCCTGAAGTCCATATTTTTCAATTTGACAGCTTTTAAGGTTTTATATTACTGTTCTTCCCAAAACTTTTTTTGAAAAGAGTATCTAAGGTAAGTAAATCAATAAGATTTAGAGAAGATTTAAAGCTTTTTTTGTTTGCCGTCTTATTACAAATAAGCTTAAAATCCATACCCAAAAAAAGATCACTCTTTTACTCTTTCTACGTATTCTCCTGTTTTTGTGTTCACTCTTATCAGCTCTCCTTCATTTACAAAGAGGGGCACACTAACAGTTGCACCGGTTTCAACCGTTGCAGGTTTTAAAGTACGAGTAGCCGTATCACCTTTCAGGCCAGGCTCGGTATAGGTAACCAGCATTACAATTTTATCGGGCAGTTCCACACTAACGGGTTGTTCGGTTTCTGTATTAATAGCAATGGCAACTTCCTGTCCTTCTTTAAGAAATTGAGGCGCATCTATCAGGCTTTCAGCAAGACTGATCTGTTCAAAAGTTGAATTATCCATAAAGTTATACCCCGTTTCATCTTTATAAAGAAACTGGTAGGCTCTTTTTTCAACTCTTACCGGAAAAATGGTATCGCCGGAGTTCCATGTTTTCTCAATGGTACGGCTATTATCTACACCTTTAAGCTTTGCCCAAACTTTAGCGGCCGCACGGGCCGTTTTATTTTCACCAAATTCAACTACTGAATAAAGGCTGCCGTCTAATTTTAAGATCATGCCCCGGCTGATATCTGCAGTATTTGCCATTTTAAATTTTTTAGGGCGCAAACGTACAGAAAATTTCTTATCGGGGGATATACTTATTCCATGAAAAATCTAAACAAAGGTTAGCTCCTGGATATTTTTAACTTACCGCTGGTATGCGGATGGAATGTTATCCTCAATTTCCTCAAACCAGATATTTGTACTTAAAAGCATTAAAATACAGTATTTTGTAAAAATTTTACCGGGTGTATGACAAATTGCAGGAATTGGAAAAAGTTAGAACTTAGGGTAACCAAATCCATCAAACCATGACCAAAGAACAAGTTAAAGCAGAGATATTATCAGCCATATCCCAGGAGTTGGATATAT
>JASGEW010000113.1:0-2762 GCA_047606125.1 Niabella sp.
CTGCTTCAGGGGGGGGCGCCGAGGGAACTACACAATATTCAGCATACGGTTCACGTCATGCGACGATCGTCTATCCGTGGCACCCCTTCTTTGGGATGACCGTTCAAATCTCGCATAATCGGCGGGGGCAGAAGCTCAAAACCATCCACACGGACATCAAGCCAGGCTATTCTCGCGAAGTTCCGAACTGGATGTTGGACCCGAGCTTTTGCGCTGGGATGAATACGGGTCGACCTGAGGTCAGTATCGAGAGCCTGAACGAGCTCGCAACGTTGCTGACCTCTTTGAGCAAGACTCAGAAACGTCGTGCATCATCCTCTTCTTTAAACCAGAAGGAGAGACGACGTGCCGAGAAGAAGATGTGTCGATCGAGCGCAGCTCAAGCTGGAATTCAACAATCCGACACCGCAGTCCCCAAGAGGGATGGATGTGAAGGGACTGGTGGAAGCCCTGGCGGACCTCCTCGTGGCGGCGATGAGCCAGCCATTGCCAGGAATCCAGACGTTAAAGGGAGGCTTTGATGAGCAAGATCACGCCTGACCATCTGAGCCGCGCGGCCGTCGTCTACGTGCGGCAATCAACCATGGCGCAGGTCATGGGCAATCTCGAAAGCCAGCGCCGACAATATGAGCTTGCAGCCGCCGCCAAGGCCGCGGGCTTTGCCTCTGTGACCGTGATCGATGATGATCTTGGGCGGTCGGGCTCGGGGAGCGTCGAGCGACCCGGGTTCGAATGGCTCGTGGCTCTTGTCTGTTCCGGCAGTGTTGGCGCCGTCTATTGCATCGAAGCGTCCCGGTTGGCGAGAAACGGACGTGACTGGCATCATCTGATTGACCTGTGCGCACTCGCCGGCGCGGTGGTAGTCGATCCAGACGGCGTTTATGATGCTAGAGTCGTCAATGATCGCTTGCTACTGGGGTTGAAGGGAACAATGTCGGAATATGAGCTTAGCCTGATGCGCCAACGCGGCCTGATCTCGCGCAACGCCAAGGCACAGCGTGGAGAATTCCGCTTCATGCTGCCGCCAGGCTTCTGCTGGAGTGAGACGGGTAAGGTCGAAAAGGATCCTGATGAACATGTCCAGGAAGCTGTGAGACTTGTATTCACTAAGTTCCGCGAACTGGGAAGCGCGCGCCAGGTGTTTCTCTGGCTTCGAGACGCCAATATCGAAATGCCGGTCGTTCGCCGTAACATCGAAGTTTACAAGGTCATCTGAAACTGCCTGCCTACCATACCGTGATCCAGATCCTGCACAATCCGCTCTATGCCGGCGCATATGCATTTGGCCGCAATGGTCAGATTACAAAGGTGATCGACGGTCGGGCGCGCAAGAGTAACGGCTGCAAACGCCCTCGTGAGGAGTGGTCGGCATTTTTGCGCGATAATCACGAGGGCTATATCAGTTGGCAGGAGTTCGAGGAAAACGAACGGCTGCTGCACGAGAATGCCTACATGAAGAAGAATTGCGACCGGAAGTCCGGGCGCGGAGGCCGTGCTCTTTTGATCGGCCTGATGCGCTGTGGCCGTTGCGGACGCATGATGCGTGTGAACTACGGAACAATGAAGGGCAATGCACACCGATACCAGTGTCGGGGTGACGACGAGGGTATCGGTGTTGGTGTGTGCATCGGAATTGGCGGAGTGCGCATTGACAGGGCTGTTGCTCTGGCCTGCCTCGAAGCGGTCTCGGACCGGGCCGTTGAGGCTGCGATCTACGCGGCTGACCAGATTGAGCAATCCAACAACGACGTCATTGCGGCCGTTGAGCGCAATCTGGAAGCGGCGCGCTACGAAGCATCTCTTGCAGCACGGCGATATGAGTTGGTAGATCCTGCGAAGCGCCACGTCGCACGGGAGCTGGAGACGCGATGGAATGGTGCTCTGGAACATGTTGCGGAGCTCGAAGCAAGGATCGAAGAATTGCGCTCGGCGACCGCAATGCGGCCCAGGATTGACCGCAGTGCTCTTCTACAACTTGCCCAGGATTTACCTGCTGTTTGGAATGCACCCTCGACCGATACGCGAACGAAGCAGCGACTGATCCACGTTCTGATCAAGGAGATTATCTTCGACCTCGATGACGCAACCAACGAAGCGGTGTTGCTCGTCCATTGGCACGGTGGGCGCCACACGGAAATCCGCGTCTCACGCGTCAAAACCGGGCGCTATCCCCAGGACCTGGCACCAACGGCGGTTGAGGCGCTCCGCAAGCTTGCTGGCCACTGGCCGGACAAGGAGCTTGCGGTATCTATGAACCGAATGCGGTGTAAAACGGGTGACGGCGAAACCTGGACCACTGTGCGGGTTCGGGATATGCGTGAACGGCTCGGATTGCCGGAATACGACCCGGACAAATCCGATGGGAAGATGATCAGCTTGGGCAAGGCTGCACAGCGCCTTGGTATCTGTATCGGCTCCGCCAAAACCCTGGTTCTCAAGGGAGTGTTGCCAGCGATACAGCATATGCCTGGCGCTCAATGGCTTGTCCCGGTCGAAGCGCTGACCTCGGAACCGGTCCGGATAGGATTGCAGAAAATTATCGACCGGCGACCTCAACATTATGAAGATTATCAATATGATAAGGTTGTTCGCCTGCCCGGAATCTAGAAAGGGGATGCATTATGAAGGCAACTTTGGTGGCCTGATCAAGGTGATCTGGCATGACGGCCAGGGCGCTTGCCTGTTCACGAAGAAGCTGGAGCGTGGCCGCTTCATCTGGCCATCAGCGGCCGATGGCACGGTGGTGATCACACCTGCGCAGC
>JASGEW010000114.1:0-25915 GCA_047606125.1 Niabella sp.
AAACAGCTGGAAGCGTTTATGAAGCAGCAGGGCGATGAGGGTATAAAAACAGAAATGAATGCTTTGAGCAGGCAGCCCCGGCATAACGGGGATCAAAATAGTGAAAAGGATGATTAAGATTACATGACAGTAGTATGATCAATTATTTTCACACATGAGCGTGATTATATACGAAGTTCATCAGCCCATAAAATTGAATTGATGAAAAAAATTGATGAAGAAGTGACCAATGTTGTGATCTCGGAATAATTCTTTTTAGCGAAATTTATTTTATGAAAAAGTATTTTACCATTTTATTATTAGCGGCTTTTTACACTGGTTTTGCTGATCCGGGTAAGCCGGTTCGTAAAGATAAACGCCCTAATATTATACTCATATTAGCCGATGATTTGGGCTATTCGGACATTGGCTGTTTTGGAGGCGAGATCCATACGCCTAACCTGGACAAGCTTGCAAAGGCAGGAATGCGCTTTACGCAGTTTTATAATATTTCCCGTTGTTGCCCTACAAGAGCTTCTTTGCTTACCGGCTTGTACAACCATGATGCCGGGATAGGGGATATGACGGCGCAGGGCGATAATGAAGCCTATAAAGGCCATATTGGCAAAGACGCCGTTACGATTGCAGAGGTTTTAAAGGAAGCCGGTTACAGAACCGCAATGTCGGGAAAATGGCATGTGTCCAATACATTAACGCAACCTACAAGGGAAGCGCAACTGAAATGGCTGAGCCACCAGGCCGAATACCCGTTGTTCTCTCCGGTCGATCAGTATCCGACCAGCAGGGGATTTGAAAAATTTTATGGCACCATCTGGGGCGTGGTAGATTATTTTGATCCTTTCAGCCTGGTAGAGGGAACGGAACCCGTTAAAAATATTCCCCCGGGATATTATCATACAGATGCCATCAATAGTAAGGCCGCTGCGTATATTAAAGAGTTTGCTGCCGGCGATCAGCCATTCTTTCTTTATGTAGCAGAGAATGCGCCCCACTGGCCTTTGCAGGCATTGCCTGAGGATATTAAAAAATATGAAAATACCTATAAGACAGGATGGGAGGCCATACGGGAGCAGCGGTATAAGAAAATGGTTCAGTTAGGATTGATAGATCCTGGAATAACAAAGCTTTCGCCCAGGAATCCCGCAGCACAAAGCTGGGAAGAGAATCCTGATAAAGAATGGGATGCAAGAGCGATGGCAGTGCATGCGGCAATGATCGACCGTATGGACCAGGGCATTGGTAAAATATTGCAGGCGCTGGAAGCAACAAAACAATCAGACAACACCGTCATTATTTTTTTAAGCGATAACGGGGCCAGCGCCGAACTATGCGAACGCTATGGCCCCGGGTTTGATCGTCCGGGCGAAACAAGGGACGGACGGAAAATTGCTTACAATACAGATAAGCGTGTATTACCCGGCGCCGAAACAACCTATTTTTCTATCGGGCCGGCATGGGCAAACGTAGCCAATACACCTTACCGGTTATGGAAATCCGAATCAACAGAAGGGGGAGTGCGCTCGCCCACTATCGTGTCGTGGCCTGCAGGTATAAAAAACAAAGGAACAAAAACCGACCGGGTAAGCCATGTAATGGATTTTATGGCCACCTTTATTGAACTGGCAGGGGCCACTTATCCTAAAGAGTATAAGGGAAACACCATACGGCCTTTGGAAGGAACCAGTTTTGTTCCCGTATTCAGCGGCAGTAAAGATGCGGGGCATGCCCTGCTGTTTAATGAGCATGAAGGAAGTAAATATGTACGTGAGGGAGCCTGGAAGCTGGTGATGCCAAAAGGCGCAAAAAGCTGGAGCCTTTACAACATAATGGAAGACCAGACCGAGTTAAATGATCTTTCTGCACAATATCCCGATAAAGTTCAATCCTTAGCCGGGCAATGGAATAACTGGGCACAGCAGCATCATGTGCTTCCCAAGCCCACCAGGTAAGCTGCCTTATTTTAAATATTATCCCGGCAAAGCAGAAAAATAATTTTTACTTTATAAAAAATTAATATTGTACGGTATATATTTATTTAGTAATTTTGTCTACTGATTTAGTAGACTTATATCATTGCCGCCCTTTTATAAAAAGGCAGCAATAAAAAATAAGATATTTTAAACTCAAACCTGGACTGCGGCGCGGGCACGGCGCGGTCTCACGGTCAAATCATTTATTCAATCCTGATTAAAACGTATTTATTTATTCTTAACCAAACCAGATCATGAAAGTTGATAATTCCAGTCTGCTGACTTATTTGCAGCATCAAACAGGGTCTTTTTCCAGAACCAGCAACTCTTTGCCACGCGCGCAGATCTTCCGATGTTGTTGATGCCCTGATCGCTCATTGCAGGAAATAACTGCAGGTGCTGCTGCAGCACTCCTTTACGCTACAAGTTCATTGTCCCGGATGGTACAAAGAAGCACCCCGGATTGGTTCAGGGGACCGTGTACATTCGGGGGCGGATCATGCAGGCCGGCCTCTATGCAGGATGGGGTATGCTGTTTACGATTACCTACTTAATTAAATAACATGAATCATAGTACAAAACGCATCAGGATGGCGCTTGCCATGTCTGTTACAACTTTTATTTTAGTCCACCCGGGGTATGCGCAATACAGTCCCACACCGAAGTTTAATGGAAAGATCGGGAAAACCATTTCCGAAACAGTAGAGTCTTATCCTCAAAACAGGCCCGCAGCCCCCGCAGGGGCGCCCAATATTATCTGGATATTAATTGATGATATCGGTTATGGAGCCACTTCGGCTTTTGGCGGCTTAATTGAAACACCCAACTTCGAAAAACTGGCCGGCAGGGGGTTAAAATATACCAATTTTCATACAGCGGCATTTTGCGCACCCACGCGCGCAGCGCTGCTTACCGGGCGTAATCAACATTCCGTTCATTTTGGGTTCTTCGCCAATAATTCTTACGGTACGCCTGGTTATGATGGCTACCTGCCGTTTGAAACAGGCACTGCGGCTGAAATACTCCGGGAAAACGGCTACAACACTTTCGCGGTGGGAAAATACCATATTACGGCTCCTTCTGATGTTACACCCGCCGGCCCCTTTAACAGGTGGCCGACAGGGCGTGGCTTTGATCACTATTTCGGATATGTGCCAAGTGCAGGCGCGGGCGATCAATGGGATCCTGTTATCTTTCGCGATACGCAGAAAGAACCCAAAGACCCGCAGGGCAGGCATTTTGGAGAGCTGATCACCAATGAGGCTATACAATATATTACAGAACAGAAAAAAGCAGCGCCCGACAAGCCGTTCTTTTTGTATTACGCCCCTGGGGCGGCGCATGCACCACATCAGGTAGCTAAGGAGTGGATCAATAAATACAAAGGAAAGTTTCACCAGGGATGGGATTGGTACAGGGAAGCCGTGCTTAAAAACCAGAAAGCGCTGGGACTGGTGCCCAAAGACACGAAGCTGGCTCCCCGCAACAGAGATGTAAAGCCCTGGAACGAACTGACTGCCGATGAACAGAAACTGTTCGAAAGGTATATGGAAACCTATGCAGGATTTGTATCCTTTACTGATTACCAGGTAGGGCGTATTATCGATTACCTGCAAACAACTGGCCAGTTGGATAATACCCTCATCGTGCTGATGATAGGAGATAACGGCGCGGCCGGCGCAGGCGGGCAGTATGGTCACGCTATAGGTGGAAAAAAGGGTACCGGTAAGAATGCATTAGAGAACGCGCTGGCTAATATTGATAAAATCGGTGAGCGTGGTACAAAACCTTTGTATCCTTCGGGATGGGCCGCAGCAACCAATACCCCGTTCAGGTTTTATAAAGGAAACCCTGCATGGGAAGGCGGCACCCACGACCCGCTGATTATTTTTTATCCCAAAAAGATAAAAGAAGCAGGTGGGGTGCGCGATCAATATTCATACGTGAACGACATACTCCCTACTACGCTGGAGCTGGCAGGGGCGAAAGTTCCCGAAGTGATCAATGGATATAAACAGCAGCCAATAGAAGGCGTAAGCCTCGCCTATACCATTGCCGATAAAAATGCGAAAGAACGGCACACCGTTCAGTATCATGAAATGACAGGCTCTTACGCCATTTACAAAGACGGCTGGAAAGCATCCTTTCCTAATGGCATTGCCAACAGGGCGGCAGATCCCTTAAAGCCTGACGCTGTTTACCTGTATAATACCAAAGAAGACTTTAACGAACTGAATAACCTGGCAGATAAATATCCGGACAGGGTAAAGGAGTTGTCGAAAGTATTCGATCAGGAAGCTGTTAAATACAATGTATATCCTTTAAAAAATAAATGGGAAAATACCAATCCCTACCTGAAGAAAAATACCCGGTGAGGTTTTGTTGAAATATTTTATGAATAATAAAATATTGAATGAGTAATGGCTGAAAAAATAATAAAAAAGGCAGAGACGCGGGCACGCCTCTGCCGGGTTGTCAAGTCATTACAATACATCCTGATTAAAACGTATTCATTTATTCTTAACTACACAAAATTATGAAAATAGACGACTTTGTAAGAGGATTTTACCCTACATTAACAAATGCCGGTTATGTACCTGCAGTTACCGGCTTCCTGTTACCCCACCTTATACTTCCGTGTTGTTAACGCCTCCTTACCGGCACAGCTTGCAGGAACTGCCTGGCGCAGCTCTTGCGGCATTAAAACCGGTATCATAAAATAGTTCAGGAAATCCTTAAAATCAAATTATAAAATACAGAATGATGCGCCACAACAGCAATGGCTTTATATTGGCTGCCAAAACAAAATATCTTATCACGTTATTTTGTTTTATAAATGCTTTTCAGATAAATGCACAACAGGTAAATCCGCCTACTATCAATTCAACACTTACAGGGATCGTAAGAGATTCGGTAACAAAAGCGCCGCTGGCAGGCGCTACGGTACAAATTGAAGGCGTTACTAATCAGACCACCACTGATATTAACGGTAAGTTTACTTTAATTACAGGTCAGAAACTGCCATACCGCCTCGTAGTCACTTTTATAGGCTACCAGACAAAGAGTATTGAAGCCGATATCTCACCAATTGAGATATTGCTCTCTCCCAACGACAAAGAGATGGATGAAGTGGTAGTGGCATTTGCCAGGCAAAAGAAAACAGATGTGGTCGGTTCTGTAGTATCGGTAAAACCTTCTGATTTAAAAATTCCATCGAGCAACTTAACCACTGCGCTTGCAGGTAAGGTGGCCGGCATGATTGCATTTCAGCGAAGTGGTGAGCCGGGAGCCGACAATGCAGACTTCTTTATTCGCGGCGTAACCACTTTTGGGTATAAGGTTGATCCACTGATTATCATAGATAATATGGAAGTAACCACTACCGATTTTGCAAGGCTGCAGGTGGACGATATAGAGAGCTTTTCGGTAATGAAAGATGCCACGGCTACCTCTATATACGGCGCCCGCGGCGCGAATGGTGTGATATTGATCACAACAAAACAGGGAAAGGTGGACAAGGCGCAGCTGGCGCTCAGGCTGGAAAATTCCGTATCCACACCAACCAAAAATATAGAGTTTGCCGACAATATCACCTATATGAAGCTTTTCAATGAAGCGATCCTTACCCGCAACCCTGTAGGAATTACGCCCTTTTCTGAAGAAAAGATAGACAAAACCGCAGCAGGTACGTACGATTCGTATGCTTACCCCAATAATAACTGGCAGGAAGCATTATTAAAAAACAGTACCATTAACCAGCGCGTAAATTTGAACTTAACCGGTGGTGGAAAAATTGCCCGTTACTTCGTTTCCGGTTCTTTTAATAAGGACAACGGCGTGTTACAAGTTCCACAGATTAGTAATTTTAATAACAACATAGATCTGAAGACTTATTCTTTAAGATCAAATGTCAACATCAATGTTACCAATTCAACAGAGCTTGTGGTGCGGCTGAGCGGCTCTTTTGACGACTATAACGGGCCACTACAGGGGGGGACAAAAGTTTATCATGATATCATGCGCACCAGCCCTGTGCTCTTTGCGCCGTATTACCCGGCTGATGCTTTAACCAGCTGGGTACAGCACATCATGTTTGGTAATTCCGGTGAAGGCAATTATTTAAACCCCTATGCAGAGCTGGTTAAAGGATATAAACAATATTCCCGGGCCAATATATATGCGCAATTGGAGCTGAAGCAAGATCTGGCGTTTGTGCTAAAAGGACTTTCTTTTAATGGATTATTTAATACTACGCGGTATTCTTATTTTGATATCCAGAGAAGCTATAACCCTTATTATTATGAATATGCAGGAACGGATGCTTCGGGGAACAGGGTGCTTACTTTACTTAACGAGTCGGAAGGAACAGAGTACCTGAATTATTCAGAAGGAACTAAAACCGTTCAGTCTACCACTTATGCACAGGCATCTTTAAATTACGACCACACTTTTAATAAGAACCATAAGCTAAATTCATTACTGGTAGGAACGGTCAGAAATCAGCTGGTAGGCAATGCAGGCAGTTTACAGCTTTCTCTTCCCTACCGGAATTTAGGCGTTTCCGGCAGAACTACGTATGCTTATGCGGCTAAGTATTTTTTCGAATTTAATTTTGGCTATAACGGGTCGGAACGTTTTGCCAGCAAAAACCGTTTCGGTTTCTTTCCATCGGTAGGAGGCGCCTATACGATTTCAAATGAAAAATTCTGGCAGCCGCTGAAACAGGCTGTCAATAATTTTAAAGTGAGGTTTACTTATGGCGTGGTGGGTAACGATGCGATCGGCGACAGCAGTACCCGGTTTTTTTATCTTTCCAATGTGAATATGAGCAACTCCGACCGGTCTGCAACGTTTGGTACCGATGCAGGCTATAGTTTAAACGGCGTTTCTATTTCGCGTTATGCAAATAATAATATTACCTGGGAGAAAGCAAAAAAAATAAATCTCGGTTTTGATATAGGTCTCTTCAGGAATCTGAACCTGGTAGCTGATTTCTTTTACGAGAAAAGGTCACAGATTTATATGAAGCGGGCCGATATACCCTCTACCGCCGGTTTACAATCCGATGCTTATGCAAACATCGGTGAAGCAAAAGGGCGCGGCGTTGATCTGTCGCTCGACTACAATATAAATTTTCCTTCAGGCCTATGGGTACAGGCAAAAGGAACGTTTACATACGCGCATAGTGAATACAGCAAATACGAAGAGTCGATATATCCCGATGCGCCCTGGCGTTCTCACGTGGGCCAGCCTATTTCACAGGTTTGGGGGTTAAAAGCCGAAAGACTGTTTATTGATGACGCCGAAGTGGCCAATTCTCCTGCCCAGTCTTACGGAACCGCTTTGGGTGGTGATATAAAATATAAGGATATTAACGGGGACGGGAAGATCACTGATTTGGATAAAATTCCTTTAGGCTACCCTACCACGCCGGAAATTAACTATGGCTTTGGCTTTTCATTGGGATATAAAAACTTCGATTTCTCCGCTTTCTTCCAGGGACTGGCCAGGGAATCTTTTTGGATCAACGCCGAAGCTACAGCTCCCTTTACAGAATTTACGTACGATGATGAATCATTCAGCAATAGCAGTGTTATCCTTCAAAACCAGCTGCTGAAGGCTTATGCCGACAGTCATTGGTCCGAAGACAACCAGGATATTTATGCGTTATGGCCCCGCTTAAGCAATGCGCATGTTGCAAATAATGAGGAGAAGAACTCCTGGTTTATGAGAGACGGGAGCTTTCTGAGATTGAAGCAGGCTGAGATAGGATATACCTTCCAGAAAGTAAAACTGGGAAACATGGATCATAAGTTCCGGGTTTATGTGAATGGTTCCAATTTATTCCTGTGGAGCAGGTTTAAGCTATGGGATGTAGAAATGGCAGGTAACGGTTTGGGATATCCTACTCAAAGAGTATTTAATATCGGCTTATTGGCGAATTTTTAAAATTTAATGAAATGCAAAATATATCAATAGTATTACATTCATCAGGAAAGTTGTTCATCAGGTTTTTGTTGCTTCTGGGAATCTTGTCGTTTGGGAGCTGTAAAAAATTTATGGACGTGGTGCCCGATAATACCGCAACCATCAGCACCATATTTTCAATGCGTGCCAACGCCCAAAAATACCTGTTCACCTGTTATTCCTGGCTGCCCCAATTTACGAACCTGGGAAATTCAGATATGGATCCGGCCCTACTGGCAGCAGACGAATTATGGGGAGTATACGGGGTGAACACCCAGTATAGCTGGCACATAGCCCTGGGTGAGCAAAGCGTGGTAAGCCCTCTTGTAAATTATTGGGACGGTGGCAATGGCGGCGCTTCCATGTATAAAGGGATAAGGGATTGTAATATTTTTTTGGAAAATGTTGCATCGGTCCCCGATCTGACAGAAGAAGAAAGAAACCGCTGGATAGGAGAAGTAACTTTTTTAAAAGCCTATTTTCATTTTTTGCTGATCCGCATGTATGGGCCTGTAGTTATTGCAGACAGGGCCATTGATATTGATGAAAGCACGGAAACCTTTCTCCAGGAACGGTCGCCTGTCGATTCCTGCTTTGATTATGTTACCGGCTTGCTCGATGATGCGATAAAACTGTTACCCGCTACAATAGAGGATCAGGCGTCTGAGCTGGGCAGGATCACCACACCCATAGCGTTGGCAGTAAAAGCATATATATTAACATGGCAGGCCAGCCCGCTGTTCAATGGAAATACAGATCTTGCCAGTTTAGTATCTCCCGAAGGAAATGCGCTGGTAAGTCAGTCGTACGATGCTGAAAAATGGCGGAAAGCCTGGCAGGCCTGCGATACAGCCATATCGGTAGCAGAAGCGCAGGGAATAAAACTGTATACATATACACCGGGAGCATTACAGTCTTCTATCTCTGATACTACCAAAACGCAGCTGAGCATACGCAATGCAGTAACAGAACGATGGAATAGTGAAACAATATGGGCCGATCCGAACAGCCAGCTGGATCAATCTATATTTACGCCGCGTACATGGAACTCCGCTTATGACAATACCGCCGTAACTGCAAGATATGCCGCACCCCTGCATATAGTGGAAAAGTTCTACTCTCAAAACGGCGTGCCTATAGATGAGGATAAAACTTACGATTATGCAAATCGCTACACAGTTAAAGCGGGCACTTCTGCAGAAAGATTCAATATTTTAGAGGGTTACAGAACCGCCGCCCTTAATTTCGACAGGGAAAACAGGTTTTATGCCGATCTTGGTTTTGATGGCGGCATCTGGTATGGGCAGGGCAGCTGGGGCGATACGGCCACCTTCCACTTAGAAGGAAAATACGGCAGCTATACCGGTGTAAAAGTGTATACCTTTTATAACGTAACCGGCTACTGGATCAAAAAGCTCATTAATTATGAAAATACCCTGCAGTCTTCTTCTTATACCCAAACCTGGTATCCCTGGCCGGTACTGCGATTGGCCGATTTGTATTTGTTATACGCTGAAGCTGCTAACGAGTATAACGGGCCCACCGATCAGGCATTTTACTATCTCAACCTCATTCGTGACCGCGCAGATTTGCCTACCGTGCAGGATGCCTGGACTAACTATTCCACAAACCCGGGAAAATACCAGACCAGGGACGGGCTGCGGGAAATTATTCACAGGGAACGCACCATAGAGCTGGCCTTTGAAGGGAAGCGATATTGGGACCTGGTCAGATGGAAAGAGGCCGAAGACCAGCTGAATGTAGCCATTACCGGCTGGAACGTTTTGAAAGCAGCGGAAGCGGATTATTATACCCCCACTACGCTTTATCAAAGAACATTTTCTCAGAAAGATTATTTATGGCCGATCCAGGAAACCAGCTTATATCAAAACAGTAATCTTGTTCAAAACCCCGGGTGGTAATGTAAACCCATAAAAAAATATTATGAAACGTATTATTTATATATTGTTGATCGCAATAAGTATTGCAACAGCCGGTTGCAAACGGGAAAGCCAGAGCGTGGCACAGTCGGGAATACAACCCGGCGTGGTAACAAATGTATCGGTAAAAAATATTTCAGGCGGTGCTATAATCCATTATACAATAGATTCCAATACCGCTTATGTACTGGCAGCATATGAAACAAAATCAGGAACCAACAGAAGTACCAAAGCCTCCCAATATGTTGATTCGGTAGTAGTGAGCGGCTTTCCTGCTGCCGGTGATTATGATATTCATTTATATGCCGTTGGTTTTGGAGAACGAAAGTCAGAGGAGGTAAATGTTACGGTATCACCGCTTACGCCTCCGGTAGATTCTGTTATCAATACCCTGGAGTTTGATCCAACTTTCGGGGGTATTGTATTAACGTACAATAACCCCGATGCCGCCGCGCTGAAGATTTATCTTTTGTACCAGGATGCGCAAAGCGGCAGCTGGGCATTCATCGACACCTTTTACGTGAACGATGCATCCGGAAACCTGGTTAAAAGAGGGCTGGAAAGCACGGCTTCAAACTTTGCTGTATATGCTACAGACCGTTTTAGTAATTATTCCGATACGATTTATAAAGAGCTGACGCCATTGTATGAAGAGGAATTGGATAAAAGTAAATTCCTTCCGCTGTACCTGGCAAGCGACCACTATGCAGCAAACAATAGCGGTGTATCCAAGCTAACAAATTTGTGGGATGGATACATTACCGGAGGAAACACACACTTTTTTGCTACAACAACCGGTTATGGTTTTCCGCAATCCTTTTCCTTCGATCTTGGCGCTGAATCCTATATCAGCCGGTTTATGTTTTATCCCCGGACTGATGCGAATATTTATACGAATGTTCCCCGGTACTGGGAACTTTACGGATCTAATAACCCTGTTGATGACTGGAGCGAATGGACAAAAATTATGGACTGTGAGCTGGTAAAGCCTTCGGGAACAGCCCCCGGAACATATACCAGCGACGATCTTGCTTACATCATCAATGGTGTAAATTATGACTTCCCTGTTGGTACGCCGGCTTACCGGTATCTCAGGTGGAAAACATTGTCAATTTTTTCAGGTTCCAATATTGCAATATATGAGCTTACGTTTTACGGCAGCGGGGAGCAGTAAAAGCCGGTGCCTAAAAATGGCGCAACCGGGGAAATTCCCGTTTGCATAATATCCTATTATTCATTTATTTGCCAATGCCCTATAAACCGCCTCCTGTCTTTTCAGGAAAAACTCCCCTGCCTGTGAGCGGGGGAGCTATTTTCCCTGATAGGGTTTGTCCTGCGCGGAGCGCTGTTCTATTTATTAATTCCTTTATATAGCACGGTGCGGGCAGTCAGTGATTTTGAAAGCAGCTCTTTGGCAATTTCTTTTTTTGCCGGGGCAGCAGCAGTGTTTTGTTGTATTTGTGCAAGGGTAGGCGCAATTACCAAAGAAACAATGGACATCAGTTTGATAAGGATATTCATTGAGGGGCCTGAGGTATCTTTAAGAGGGTCGCCAACAGTATCGCCGGTAACAGAAGCTTTGTGCGGCTCAGATTTTTTATAAAAAATTTCACCGTTGATCTCGGTTCCCTTTTCGAAAGATTTTTTTGCGTTATCCCAGGCGCCGCCGGAGTTATTCTGGAACATACCCAATAAAACACCGCTCACCGTGGCGCCTGCCAGAAAGCCACCCAGGGCTTCTGCACCAAGGCCGGGCATGAAACCGATCACCAGGGGAGAAACGATAGCAATAGCGCCCGGAATAATCATTTTCCTGATAGACGCTTCTGTTGAAATAGCCACACACTTATCATATTCCGGCTTGCCGGTGCCATCCATAATACCCGGAATAGTACGGAACTGCCTTCTTACTTCTTCTACCATTGCCATTGCCGCTTCACCCACAGCGCGGATAGCCAGTGATGAAAATATAAACGGGATCATGGCGCCTACAAATAAACTGGCCAGCACATTGGCTTTATAAATGTCGATACCCTGTATGCCTGCCACACCTACAAAAGCTGCAAACAGCGCCAGGGCTGTCAGCGCGGCAGATGCAATTGCAAATCCTTTGCCGGTGGCAGCAGTGGTATTACCCACAGCGTCCAGTACATCTGTTTTTTCACGAACCTCTTTAGGAAGTTCGCTCATTTCGGCAATCCCCCCGGCATTATCGGCAATGGGGCCAAAAGCATCAATCGCTAATTGCATAGCAGTAGTAGCCATCATGGCCGCTGCAGCAATAGCCACTCCATAAAGCCCTGCACAGGTATAAGAGCCCCAGATGCCGCCGGCTAATACCAGTATAGGCAGAAAGGTTGATTCCATACCCATAGCCAGCCCGCCTATTACATTGGTAGCATGCCCGGTTGACGATTTTTTAATGATCATGTTTACAGGGCGTTTACCCATAGCGGTATAATATTCTGTAATGATGCTCATTAATGCGCCTACCAAAAGGCCCACGCCGATAGCGCCCATTACTCCGTATTTGGAAAATACAAACCCGCGCAATTCCATTTCTTCCGGCAACAGCCAGTTTACCAGGCCAATCGAGGCTATAGCAGTAAGTATAATAGAACCCCAGTTGCCCATGTTCAGGGCTTTTTGCACCGTATGTGTGCTGATGCTTGCGGTTTCACTGATCTTTACAAACAGCGTTCCGATAATAGAAAACAGGATACCGATACCGGCAATCAACATGGGTAATATAATGGGGGAGAAGCCTCCTATAGGATCGGTGCCGCTGATATGGATTTGCTGCCCCAGTACAATCGTGGCCAAAACCGTAGCTACATAAGACCCGAACAGATCAGCGCCCATACCGGCCACATCGCCCACATTGTCGCCCACATTGTCTGCAATGGTAGCAGGATTGCGGGGATCGTCTTCAGGAATGCCGGCCTCTACTTTACCTACCAGGTCGGCGCCCACATCGGCCGCTTTAGTATAAATACCGCCCCCCACACGGGCAAACAGGGCTATTGATTCTGCGCCTAAAGAAAATCCTGTGAGCACCTCTATGGTCCGGATCATTTCTTCGGAATTAAGTGCGGCGCCGGGAGCAAAATAATGTTTCAGGATGATGTATAAACTTCCTAAGCCCAGCACTGCCAGGCCGGCAACACCCACACCCATTACTGCGCCGCCGCCAAAGGAAACATGCAGCGCCTTTTTTAAGCTGGTTCGGGCAGCATGTGCAGTACGCACGTTCGACAGGGTGGCTGCGCGCATACCGATGTAACCTGCCAGTGCACTTAACACAGCACCTATAATAAAAGCAACAGCGATCAGCCAGTGGGAGTGCGGATTGGAATGGGCCAATACGGCCAGCAAAATACCTGCAATAATGACAAAATAACCTAATATCTTCCACTCAGCCTTCAAAAAGGCCATCGCGCCCACGCTTATATAATTGCTGATCTCTTTCATCCGCGGAGTACCGGTATCCTGTTTGGATACCCAACTGAATTTTGCAAACGTATAAAGCAAGCCAATAATGGCCATCACGGGAACGAGATAAATTAAGTACTGCATATATTTTTATAAAAAGCCTCTCTGTTTGGCAAGGGCTGCAAATATAAGTGAAGCAATTAAATTGTTACGGTTTATTTCGCTAATGCTGCAAAGGGTTTCGTTTGTCCTTAAAGAAACAAACGTATATGTAAATAGTTTAATATTTATATTTCCTGAAATACGATATTATTCTGCCTGAGTTTTAATAAAACAGGTTCATATATTTCTTTAATAATGGGCAAATGAAGCCCTGTCAGGTTTATTTCTTTGTTTAAAATTAATTCCGCTGCTATCGCTAACGGCATACCTACTGTTTTGGCCATTGCCGTATGGGTATTGCTTTCTCCGTAAACTACCAGGCAGCTGTTTGCCCTGGCTGCTGAATGATCTTTTTCATACTCAATTTCATGAAGCATAATAATCATGTCCTGGTCACCAGTGTTTAATTTTAGTTTGGTTTCCAGGAGGAAGCGGAGTATGTCGGCGGAAGTATGGACGTGGACCGGGATCATGTCGCTGCTGTTCAAACCAATATATTCAAACTGTTTTTTTATAAGGAGGCGTTCTTCAGCTGCTACTACATTATTTAAGTAATCTTCAAAAGAAGCTGCTTTATGATAAAAGTTAAGAAGCGAAGTAAACCAGTGTTGCACAGGTGTTGCTCTGAAGCTTTTAATAATGGCGGTGTGGGAAGCATCTGTAAGGCCGGCATTAATAAGATACTGCCAGCCGGTGCAAAAGTCGGGATGGCGCAAGGTAGTTCTTATGAAGGTTGCGGCTTCCTGTAATCCATACAGGTGCATATAGGAAAGGGAATCCCTGTTGGGGTAGCAGGCATAAGCGCCCAGTTGCGGAATGATCACCTGATCGCAATTCCTGAAAATATCAGCATACTCCTTCCGGATATTTTGATGATTGCTTTTATAGGAAGCGCCTGATTTTCCTGCATCAACAACGTTAGCGGGGTTCCAGCTGATCTTGTAATGCCAGGGATTGTTATCGCTTCCGGGAGCTACTAAACCACCGCAATGCGATTTAAAGCTATTTATTGTGCCTCCTTCGGAGTGGATGGTATCAATTAATTGTTTGGCGCTCATGTGGTCTATACCAGGGTCGAGGCCCATTTCATACAAAAAAAGCAGGCCGTTGTTCCGGATGTCTTTTTCCAGTTTTTTAACCGGTTCATCCATATAAGAGGCCGTTAAAAGATTTTTTTTGGCTGCAATGCAATCCTGCGCAATTAAGAAATGCAGGGCCGGCGGTAACATGGAAATGACAATGTCTGCGCTGGCAATCACTGTTGCTCTTTCTGTTGTATGCTGAATGTTGAAAGATAGCGTAGTGGTATTATAATGCCCATTTGTTTTTGATTTTGCCAGGCCAGGGTCGGCATCCACAACGATAATATGCCAGTGATTTTTGTCCGAATGATGAATCAGGTATTCGATCAGTACCGTGGCCGATTTGCCGGCGCCGAAGAGGACGATATGTTTGGGTTCATTCAAAAATAAATGTTTAATAAATGGAAGCATGCAGGATGCATCAGGTTGTCAATAAATAAAAAAAGCTACCGTTAAGATAGCTTTTTATTTGTAAAACCAAAGGTCTATCTTTTCTTTTTGGTGGTTGCTTTTTTCCCGGGTGCAGCTTTTGCGCCCCGGCTGATTTCGTAAGCCAGCAGAACGGCGTTGTATGCATTTACAATACCGCCATATACTGAAATGTCTGATAACAGCACCTGGTCATTAGTGCCGGGAACAGCAACTTTTTCCGTGGGTTTGCTTACCGATTTTTCAATAATATCTTTAACCTGCACAGCAGTAAGGTCGGGGAAATAGCTCATGATCAGCGCTGCCAGGCCCGTCACTACAGGCGCTGCCATACTGGTGCCCTGCAGGTTGGCGTAAGTATTGCCGCCCGGCACTGTAGAATAAATTCTTACACCCGGTGCAAATACATCTGTTTCCTTTTTCCCATAGTTGGAGAAGCTGGCGGTTAAACCGCCGGCCTTTGCATCGCCGCTGGCGCCTACCGTAATCCAGTTTGTTGCTCTTTTACCGTCTAAAAACACAACCGAGGGAAAATTGTAGGCGGTATCAATATTTGCCGCGTCGTTACCGGCAGCGTGCACCAATAAAACATTTTTACCGGCCGCATACCGCACCGCATCATCTACCCATTTTTTTTCAGGAGAATATCCTTTGCCAAAGCTCATGTTTATAACACGGGCGCCGTTGTCCACTGCGTACCGTATGCCTAATGCAATGTCTTTATCATGTTCGTCCCCGTCGGGTACAGCGCGCACACTCATAATTTTTACATTATCTGCAACCCCATCCATGCCTTTTTCATTGTTCCTTGCAGCGCCGATAATACCGGCTACATGCGTGCCATGCATGGCCGACTCGTTATCTACCAGCAGGTTGTTATTCCCGTAATATTTGTCAGTAAAGTCGCTGTAATGATCTTTTACGATCTCATCACGGTAATTTGCCGGGGGCGCTTCACCTACCGTAGTTTTGTCCAGGTCTTTTTGAACATCTTCCAGCAGCATCTTATTGGTAATATCATCATTAGCGTTGCCCTTACAGGTGTATAACATGATCTGCTTTGTCTGTATAGCCGCGGCCGGGATCGGGGTGTAATTAGCCAGGTCTTTACAACTGTATTCCTGCTTTTTCAGATCGGCTCTTATAATAGAATCTCCTTCTTTAAAAACATCAAAGAACAATTTCATTTTTTGAGTTTCTTCAGGGTCGGCTTTGTCTTTATCTATATCCTGTTTGGCGCGCAACCAAAGTTTATAATTTTCTTTCTGATCGGCAGGTATCTGGCTTTCTGTTTTTCCTTCAAACAGGTCTTTAAATTTCCAGTAAACTCTTGCTCCTTCAAAAGAGTCTTTTGTTACATTTTCTTTACCGTCTTTACTGCCCAGAAAATTCCATCCGTGCACATCATCAACATACCCGTTCTTATCGTCGTCAATACCGTTCCCGGGAATTTCTTTTTCATTGGTCCACAATACGGGCTGGAGGTCTTCATGGGTGGTATCGATACCCGAATCAACAATGCCCACAATGACAGGTCTGCTTTTAAGGCCTTTTGATTTTAAAAAATCGTAAGCCTCATTAAGGCTGATACCATAGTACCCGTCTTTTCTCAGATCTTCCAGGTGCCATCCCTGTGGTACGGTTTCCTGGGCATGCAACATAAAAGAAAGGGGTGCGATCGTTAGCAACAGGCTAAACGTTTTCATTAACTTATTCATTTCTCACATAAATTTTTATAACAAAACAAACTACAAAAATAGAGGGAACATCTTAAAGAATATCATAAAATGATGAACGGTTAATAAGGACGGTAAATGGCTTATGGGCTGCTGACCCATCATTTCTCCCCGGAGTGGTAAAGAATTTCTATGCACATAAAAAGCATAAAGCCAAATGCTTAAAGCGTTAGGCTATACGCCAGCAGATAGTTCATGGTCAATGGTTGATAGCATTCACATTTCACTATTCACTTTTCATTTCTCATTCATAATTCCGTTCCGTAGCAGCAGACCCTTCCTGCGTCAGGATGACGGTTTTTATTTATTTTTCACTATGCACTACCTGCGTAAAGAATTTCTATACACATGAAAAAGCTAAAAGCGTAAGGCTATTCCCGTTGGCTATTTATTGACTATGAACCATGGACTATTAACCATTTCTCTCGCGCAGATTGATCGTAGATGGCGTTATGCGTTATGCTTTTGGCATTAAGCCCATTCATCTCCCTTCTACGCAATATCAAACTTTATCCCCTGTGCTAATGGCTACTGTGTATGATGAAAGGGAAAATTTTATATATTGATCTATTCACCGGCTTCCTGAAGAATGGCAACGAAAAGTTTGGTCGACATCCTGAAATTAGTGGATTGTATTCTTTCAAAAACAGGGCGTAATTGCGGGATAATGCCGGTATATTTGGCTTTTAAAAGCAGGCCCAGAGTGCCTGTGAAAGTAAGATTAAGACGGCTGGCAAGTTTTCTGCCTTTCAGGTCATCAATAATTAAAAGTGAAGGTTGTAGTTCTATTGCCAAAGAAATGGCGCTTGCTTCTCCCTGGTCTACTTCTAAAGCAATTGCCTTTTGAAAATTGATTTCTTTTACTTTTTCTATATTAACCCAGGTGGGCAATGGCCTGCCAAATTCTGTTGCGATTTCAGGTGTAATTTTAATTGTTCCAAACAACTGCTGGAGAACAGTCAGCAGATCAATTTTATCCAGCAAAATAAAACAACTTGCATCAGCAATAACCGTGTTATAACCTTGCGGCATCGGCTAAAACATCTTCAAGTTGATAATTGATAAAGGGTACATTAAAATCTGTAAGTAACTCGGCAAAAGTGGACTTGGATAAATCAGCCATTTCGGCAGCCTGCCCCAGAGAAAGTTTACCTGACTCATACAATTTAGCTGCTAAAAAACGGATAGTCGTTTTTTCATCAAGTCCAAAATGATCAGGTATATACAATGTTATTGCATTCACCTAACAAATTTACGGATAAAATAAATAAGTATAAAATTCTTAGAGTGGGGTGGAATAAACCGGTTGGAATTGTAAGCTCATTTCATCGTTCAGCACGCATATTTCTCATTCATAATTCTTCATTTTTCAATTCACAATGAGCTATAGGCCATGAAACATTAACCATTCATCATTTATAATTCATCATTCACCCTCTTCTACGCAATATCAAACTTTATCCCCTGTGCTAATGGCAGCTGTGAACCATAATTAATGGTATTGGTTTGCCGGCGCATATAATGCTTCCAGGCGTCGCTGCCGCTTTCGCGCCCGCCGCCGGTTTCTTTCTCTCCTCCAAAAGCGCCGCCGATTTCTGCGCCGCTGGTGCCGATATTTACATTGGCAATACCACAATCGCTTCCGCCGGAGGATAAAAACTGTTCCGCTTCGCGCAGGTTATTGGTCATAATTGCCGATGACAGGCCCTGGGGCACGTTATTCTGTATGGCAATTGCCTCATCAAGGGTTTTATATTTTATAAGGTATAATATCGGGGCAAATGTTTCCTGTTGTACAATAGGGGTATCTGCTTTTACTTCGGCAATGCAGGGCTTTACATAGCAGCCGCTGTTAAAAGCAGCTCCTTTTAGCACGCCGCCTTTGACTATAAATTTACCTCCCTGCTTTTTGCAGGCATCAATAGCATTTAAGTAGTGGTCCACAGCTATAGTATCGATAAGAGGGCCTACATGATTTTCGGGGTGTAGCGGATCGCCTGTTTTAAGCTGGTGGTAAACATGTATCAGTTTTTGTTTTACCGAAGCGTAAATTTTTTCCTGCACAATTAGCCTCCTGGTAGTGGTGCACCGTTGCCCTGCAGTGCCTACCGCGCCAAAAACGGCTCCGGGAATAGCAATGTCCAGGTCAGCATGCTCAGAAATAATAATGGCATTGTTGCCTCCCAATTCTAACAAAGAGCGCCCCAGCCTTTGCGCAACATTGATGGCCACCGCTTTTCCCATTCTGGTGGAACCTGTAGCGGAGACTAATGCGATCCTTTCATCGTTTGAAAGCCATTCCCCGGCCTCCTTTCCACCGGTAATAAGAGCACTAACGCCTTCCGGAACTTTGTTAGCGCTAAATACTTCAGCAATAATGTGCTGGCAGGCGATGGCGCATAAGGGCGTTTTTTCAGAGGGTTTCCAGATGCATACATCGCCGCAAACCCATGCCAGCATTGCGTTCCAGCTCCATACTGCTACAGGGAAATTAAAGGCGGATATAATACCTACAATGCCCAATGGGTGGTATTGCTCGTACATCCGGTGCTGAGGCCGCTCGCTGTGCATGGTAATGCCCTGCAGCTGCCGGCTGAGTCCTACGGCAAAATCGCAGATATCGATCATTTCCTGAACTTCTCCCAATCCCTCCTGCAGGCTTTTGCCCATTTCATAGGAAACCAGTTTACCCAGGGGTGTTTTGTGCGCTCTTAGCCGTTCGCCAATTTGTCTTACAATTTCACCGCGTTGAGGAGCCGGCCATAAACACCACTCCGGGAAAGCTTTTGCTGCGGTGGCAACAACAAGATCATAATCTTTTTTTGATGCCTGTGACACCGTGGCGATTCGTTGCCCGTTTGCCGGGGAAACTGAACCTGTTTTTTTACCCGATCCGGGCAGCCAGCCGGTACCGGTGCTTACGCCGCTGTTGTGCGCGCTTATATGAAGTTGCTCCAGGAAATCCATACGCTTTATTTTCGTTAAAGGTAAAATCAGAAATCTTAAATCAAAAATCTTAAATCGTATTCCTCAATACCCTATCTTTGATTTTTAATGAAGCTTTCCACGCAACATTTGCTCGGCATTAAAGACCTCACAAAAGAGGATATTTCCCTTTTTTTAGATACAGCAACACAGTTTAAAGAAGTTTTACAGCGCCCCGTTAAAAAAGTGCCTTCCCTGCGCGATGTAACTATCGTAAATTTATTTTACGAAAATTCTACCCGCACCAGGATCTCTTTTGAACTGGCGGAAAAACGGCTGTCGGCCGATACGATCAATTTTACTGCTTCCGGCTCGTCTGTTTCAAAAGGCGAAACCTTACTGGATACGGTAAATAATATCCTTTCCATGAAGGTGGATATGGTTGTAATGCGGCATAGCGCTACGGGTGCACCGCATTTCCTGGCGCAACATATTCCCGCTGCTATCGTAAATGCAGGCGATGGCGTAAATGAGCACCCTACGCAGGGCCTGCTGGATGCCTTTTCCATTCGTGAAAAAGTCGGCAGGCTGAAAGGTACCAGGGTGGCCATTATTGGCGATATTACCCATAGCCGCGTAGCCATGAGCAATATGTACCTTTTAAAAAAAATGGGCGCAGAAGTAACCCTGTGCGGGCCGCCCACCTTAATTCCCAAATATGTAAAAGAAGCATTTGGCGTTAATGTGAGCTATAACCTGGAAGAGACACTGAACTGGTGCGACGTGGCCAATGTATTGCGTATACAGCTGGAGCGTCAGAACCAGGTACTGTTTTCGTCGTTGCGTGAATATAACCTTAGTTACGGCATCAGCCGCAAATTGCTTGAAAGCCTCAAAAAAGATATAGTGATCATGCATCCCGGGCCCATCAACAGGGGGGTGGAACTGGACAGTGATGCGGCAGACAGCGGCCAATCGATCATTTTGCAGCAGGTTGAAAATGGTGTTGCGGTAAGAATGGCCGTGTTATATTTGCTGTCGAATAAGAACAGAGAGTAGTGTAAAATGGTGAATTGTGAATGTTGAATGACAGTGGGTAGTTGATAGTTGAAAATTGTAACCGGCATTAAGCTTTACGCTTTAAGCCTTGGGCTTTCTTATATATGAATGATGAATGTTGACAATTAATACTTACTATTCACTACCCCCTATTCACCATTCCCTTTTTGGGGCCGACGAAACAAGAAACTAATATTATGCAAAGAATTTGCCTTTTTCCCGGAACTTTTGATCCTATTACCTTAGGACATGAAGATATTATTAACCGTGCGATTCCGCTATTTGATAAAATCGTTGTGGGCATCGGGTTTAACACCTATAAAAAACCAATGTTCTCCACCACCCAAAGGCTGCAATGGATCAAAGACATTTATGGCGCATCGGATCAGGTAGAGGGGGCCGTTTATGAAGGCCTTACCGTCGACTACTGTAAAAAAATAGGGGCAAAATTTATCTTACGCGGTATCCGTTATGTAAGCGATTTTGAATACGAGAAAACCATTGCCGATGCCAACCGGGCGCTGGATAAAAACATTGAAACCGTTTTCCTTACCGGAGAACCCAAATACACATCTGTAGCTTCTACCATTGTAAGGGATATTATTAAAAACGGGGGAGATGCCAGCCCCTTTCTTTCGGATGTGGTTTATAATTCTTTAAAAGAGATGTAAGCGTGTTACATTTGCAGGAGTAATGGGGCAGAAGCTAAATTTTGTTATTGCTGGTTGTGGAAACATTGCTATACGCCATGCCGCGGCTATTACGCACTGCGGCAGGCTGCTGGCCGTTTGCGACAGTAATCCGCTGGCAGCTGCCCAACTGGCCCGGCAGTACGATTGCGCTGCTTATACCAGCCTGGACCAAATGCTCCGGGAACAGGATGCTATTGATGTGGTAAGCATTTGCACTCCTAACTGGCTGCATGCGCCCCAATCCATCCTGTGTATGCAGCACGGCTTTCATGTTTTGTGCGAGAAACCGATGGCGATCAGCGCTGCCGATGCCAAAAATATGATTGAGGTTTCGGAAGCAACCGGCAAAACGCTTTTTATTGTAAAGCAATTACGGCAATACCCCCATCTGATCCGTTTAAAAGCATTTATTGACAGTTGTCGCCCCGGGTATGTTACAGGCTTCCGGATCAATTGCTGCTGGAACCGCGACAATAACTATTACAGAGATTGGCGGGGCCGGAAGAAAACCGATGGCGGCACTTTGTATACCCAGTTCAGTCATTACATTGACTTAATGATATGGCTATTTGGTGCAGTAAAGAAATTCCATTTCACAAGTGATAATATGCAACATCCCTACATTGAGTTTGAAGATTGCGGGCAGCTCCGTTTTACAATGGCTGCAGGTTTCAGCGGTAGCTTTAATTACTCGGTTAACGCAGATAAAGATAAAATAGAAAATGAAGTTAGTCTTTTTACCCGCGACGGGAATACAACATTGTCCGGCGCTTTTTTAGAAAACATTCATAGTACAGGTATAACAGCCTTTAATATAACCGATACTGAAAATAGTACAGATAAATCCAAAAGCCATTTCAAAGTATATGGAGAGGTAACTGCTGCCTTAAAAGGAAAGACTAATACAGCAACAACAGGAGCAGACAGCATCCAGTCCATCCAATTAATTGAAACCATTTATAATAGTCTGCAGCTTTGAAAAAAACAATCTATTTTACGGTAACAAACGATCTTACTTACGACCAGAGAATGCAACGCATTTGTACCTCCTTAAGTAATGCCGGGTACCCTGTATTTTTAGTAGGGCGTAAACGAAAATGCTCACGGCCGCTGCTGCAGGCCCCTTATAAACAAATACGGTTACGCTGTTTTTTCGACTCCGGAAAATTGTTTTATGCAGCATATAATATCAGGCTGTTCCTGCTCCTGCTATTTAGGAAAGCAGATGCTGTCTGTGCAATCGATCTGGACAGTATCCTGCCCGTTTACCTGGTTACCGGTTTGAAAAAAGTAAAAAGAATTTACGACGCGCACGAACTTTTTACAGAGTTAAAAGAAATAAAAAGCCGGCCGCCGATTTATAAAGCCTGGAAATGGATTGAAAGAAAGACAGTGCCCCGGTTTGGCTATGGCTACACCGTTTGCGACAGTATTGCCAATGAACTAAAACAAATGTACAATGTTCATTATGATACCATACGCAATGTGCCCTTTGCAAAAAACCTGACCGATACACCTAAAGAAAAAACTTTCATTTATACCGGCGCTGTAAATGAAGGCCGCGGATTTGAATTTCTGATACCGGCCATGCAAACGGTTAATTATAAACTGATCGTATGCGGCGATGGCAATTTTATGCAGCAGGCGCGGTATTTAACAAAGAAATATGGTGTTGAAAATAAGGTTGTGTTTAAAGGCATGCTGCTGCCTGCCGACCTGGAAACGGAATTAGCAAAAGCATACATCGGTATTAACCTGGTTGAAAATGCCGGCTTAAACCAGTATTATTCATTACCCAACAAGCTGTTCGACTATATTCAGCAGGCTGTTCCGCAGATAACCATGGATTACCCCGAATACCGCAAAATCAATGATCAGTACAGGGTGGGTATACTTATCAGCGATTTGAATACAGAAGAACTTGCCGCTGCAATGAACAATTTAATGGAAGATGTTGTTCTATATCAGGCATTGAAAAATAATTGCCTGAAAGCCAGGCTGGAACTGACCTGGCAGCATGAAGAAAAAAAAATATTACATTTTTACGAACATTTATTTAACTCTTGAGCCGCTATCTACATATTGTTTGTTTGGATGCGCCCTGCCCGGCAGATTATGGCGGCGCTATTGATATGCTGAACCGCATAAAAGCTTTTCATAAAAAAGGCATTAAAATTCACCTGCATTATTTCAACTATAATGAAAGATGCGAAACCAGGGAGTTGAGTAAATATTGTGAAACCGTACGGGGGTATCAGCGTAAAGACCCAATGGATTGCTTAACCCTGAATGCGCCCTACTTTGTGAGCTCCAGGTGTAACAGGGAGCTGACCGATACTATTCAAAAAGACGATCACCCTGTATTGCTGGAAGGGTTGCACACTACAGGCATTATTAAGGATATCAATAAGCATGATCGAAAGATATGCGTGCGGATGCACAATGAGGAAGCTACTTACTACAGGGAGCTGGCGCGTTGCACCTCTAATCCTGCTAAAAAAACATACTACATAGCCGAAAGTATCCTGGCTAAAAAATACATGGCTAACCTGCCCGGGAATATCATGTACGCCTGCATCAGCGAAGATGATAAGCAGCAGCTTGAAGGGCAGGGTTTTCCACAGGTCAGATATATACCAGCATTTCCTTCGTGGCAGATCGTGGAAAGCAAAACCGGCATAGGCAATCTTTGTTTATTTCATGGAAAACTTTCGGTACCGGAAAATGAGAAAGCAGCGCTGTGGCTGTTATGTAATGTTTTTAATAAAGTACGTGTTCCTTTTGTAATTGCAGGTATGAACCCTCCCAAAAGTGTACAAAAAGCAGCTTCACTATGCCAGAACACCTGCCTGGTCAGCAATCCCTGTGAAACAGAAATGGAAGATCTTGTAGCTAAAGCACATATCAATATACTGCCTTGCTTTAATAAAAATATTACCGGTATCCGTTTAAAGCTGCTGCACTCTTTATACAAAGGAAGGCATTGCATTACCACACCCGCCATGGTTGACGGAACAGGATTAGCCGCTGCATGTCATGTAGGAACAAGCGCCAATGCGCTGGCCTCTATTATTTCACAATTATATTACGCTCCTTTTGAAGAAGAGGAAATTGAGCTGAGAAAACATTTGCTGTACCATACTTATAATAACGACAAAAACGTTGACGAATTTATAAGTTATCTATGGTAGCATTATCTATCACTTTCCCGTCTTCGGTTTTGATCAGCCTTGCAGGATAGTTTTTTACAACCGTATAATCGTGCGAAGCCATTACGATCGCTGCATTGGTATTTTTTGCAAGGCTTAACAACAATTTCATGATCTCATCCGTTGTGACAGGATCTAAATTACCGGTAGGCTCGTCGGCCAGTATTAATTGCGGGTTATTCAGCAAAGCTCTTGCAATGTCCACACGCTGCTGCTCTCCGCCGCTCATTTCAAAAGGCATTTTTAAGGCTTTATCTTTGAGGCCTACCTGCACCAGCACTTCTTCAATCTTTGCGTCGATGAGTTTCTTATCCGTCCAGCCGGTGGCTTTTAAAACAAATCGTAAATTGTTTGCCACATTTCTGTCTGTCAACAACCTGAAGTCCTGGAACACCACGCCCAGCTTACGGCGCAGGTAAGGAATATCCCGCCAATGCAGGCCATTTAACTGGTAGCCGGCCACCACTGCGGTTCCCTGGGTGAGGGGCAGTTCTCCATATAGCGTTTTCAGCAAACTGGATTTGCCAGACCCTGTTCTGCCTACGAGGTAAACAAATTCACCTTCTTTAATCATAAGGTTCACGTCTTCTAAAATCAGGTTACCTCCCTGGTAAATATTTGCGCTGTTTATCTCGATGATGGGCTGTTGCATGTAGCTTAATAATTGAAAGGCTGCAAAATAAGCCAAAAAGCGCAATGCTCGGTTACCTTTTTAAGCGAATGAACAGACGCGGGGGTATAAACACGAGGCTCCGCAGGAGCCGAATTACGAAAATAAAACACCGTTCTATAAATACGGGGATCCTACGGATCCTGATATAAAAAATAATTATCCTGCTGATTATACTCCGCAAGGTGTAAGAAAGTGATTTTTGTTATTCGGTTTTGGTTCCCCTCTCCGAGTTTATCCCGCAAGGCGGAAGAGGGGGCCGGGGAGCCTGCCCGCTGTGGCGGGTGAGGTCAGACAAAGAAATATTATTCACGAATTTATCCCTTGCGCACTATAACGCAGATTTATATCTCAACAGGTGCCGGATGTGCCGCGTATTTGTAAAAAAATCTAAATGGGACCGATCTCCATAGAAGTTCCGTAACCTGTAACCATGTCCGATACCCGGTATATGAGTACCTGCTCAAAAACAATTATCCTGCTGATCAACGCAGATGTATATCTCAAACAGGCTCCAGCGATTCAGAATTAAAATAAAAACCATACCCGTAGCTGGTTTCAGGGATAGTTGCAAAAATATTTTTCGGGCTAATTTATTTTTTTGAAAGTTGGGGATAAAAAGCCCTTGCGGGCGGGGGTAGC
>JASGEW010000115.1:0-4081 GCA_047606125.1 Niabella sp.
CATATATCCAACTCCTGGGATATGGCTGATAATATCTCTGCTTTAACTTGTTCTTTGGTCATGGTTTGATGGATTTGGTTACCCTAAGTTCTAACTTTTTCCAATTCCTGCAATTTGTCATACACCCTGTAAAAAAATAGCAAACCCGTACATTTGTTTTGGACAAATCATCTGAAATGAGCAACTTCCTAAAAAACTCATTTCCTGCCCCGGTAAGTTCGGGAAAAACCTACTGGGGCTCTTTTTTATTCCAATTGAATTATTAATACAAAATCCATATATTTTTATTTTATACAATAAAATGCGAATCAATGTGTTATCCTTACCCTCTTGAACTTCATCCCATTTTTTCCTTTGAACACAGGAACTATCAAGATGTGTTCTTAAACGTTAAATCGCAGTGCAAATTGTGATTTTTTCACAAAATTCTTTATTTTTATTATGCACATAGCATGCAAAAGAAGTTTTTCTGTGTTAAATATAAAATATTACCTTTGCAGTCCCAAAAAAATTAGCAGAACATGATAGAATGTTTTACAGTTGAAAACTACCTATCTTTTCAAAATAAGGCATCTCTAAATTTTAGGGCCGGTTCTATTAAGGAGTTTAGGGAAGATAACACGTTCGCACCTAATTATAAATTAGATGAACGATTGCTAAAATGTATCGGGGTTTTTGGCGCAAATGGAAGTGGGAAGTCTAATCTGCTAAAGGCTCTTGCTTTTATGAAGGAGTTTGTATTGAACTCATCTAAAGAAAGTAATTCTGCCCGTCCAATTTCAGTTCAGCCTTTTCTTCTATCAACAACATCGAAAATAAAATCCAGCACCTTCGAAGTTTCATTCTTTTTGACGGAAGGCAGATTCCGCTATGGATTTAGCCTGGATGAAAAACAGGTTTATAGCGAATGGCTTTTTAGCGGCCTCAAAAATAAAGAGGAAAAGATTTTCATTCGCGCAGAGCAAAGCTATTCATTCGGAAAAGACTTCAGAACTGTAGCAAAAGATCGGCTTAATATATTTACCGATTTTACCAGGCCCAATGCCCTTTTTGCTTCCGTACTGTCTCAGTTCAACGATCCATTATTTCAATCAATTTCGTCATGGTTTGATGATATTTTTATTGCTCCAGATTTATCTCATTATGGATTGGTTGACTACACGGCAAACCTAATGGGGCAAAGTGATTACAGGCGACTAATTAATAATATTATAATCAATTCGGATCTTGGAATAGAAGGTGTTCAAGAGTATATCAAAGAGGGAGCGACAGCGAATTCTGATTTTAAATTGTTTATAAAAAACCTGGGATTTGAAAGAGACGGGGCATATAAAGTTCTTACAAAACATAATGTTTATGATGACGGGAACAATTTGAAAGACACGACAAATTTTGATCTTATACAAAATGAATCTTTAGGAACGCAAAAATTCTTTGGGATACTTGGCCCAATATTATGGGCACTAAAGCAACGTAAAATTTTAATTATTGATGAGATCGACGCCCGATTGCACAGCCTTCTCGTTGATCAAATTGTGTCTTTGTTCAATTCAACAAAATACAACCCTAATGGTGCGCAATTGATTTTCACCTCACATAATATCAATTTAATAAAAAAGGCCTTTCGCCGGGATCAAATGGTCTTTGCTGAGAAAAACAGTTTTGGAACCTGTACAATCGAAAGTTTATACGTTAAAGATCCTAAGGTCAGAAATGATGCATCGTTCGATAAGGACTACCTTCTTGGAAGGTATGGGGGAATACCAAAACTTAGTTCCCAATTGAATTTATTTGATGACAACTAAAACGCGGAAGCTCCTTTTTCTATTGCTTTCACAGATCATATAAAACTATATTCTTGTACTAAGTACGCCTATGAAGGATACAAAAAGATACACAAAGGCCAGTTAGTGCTATTCTACGAGCATTTACATTATTTGATACGACTGGCATAACGTATGCACAAACGTGAAAATTATTTATAATCTTGTAAACTGAATAGTGATACTTTATCCTTAATTTGTTTACGGCAAATGCCCCGGCTTACGAAAAAAACTGGAACCCTTTTATTTGGGTGTAAAATTGGGTGTAAATAAAAAATCGCATTGATTATCAATGCGATTTGCGGAGACGGCGAGATTCGAACTCGCGATACGGTTGCCCGTATACACACTTTCCAGGCGTGCTCCTTCAACCACTCGGACACGTCTCCAATTTTAAATAAATTTATTTTTACTCATTTTCTCCCGACTTATCGGGTCTCCTTCAATCTCGCACACTTTCGGGAACACATCTCCATAATCCCGGGCGCTGTCGGGAGGGGTGCAAAAATAAGGCTTTCCCCACTACAACCCGAATAATTTTTGCGCATTTTGAGTAGTAATGGCCGCTATCGCCTCTAACGACATTTCCATGGTGCCGGCAAGCTGCTGTGCAATCAGCGGAATGTATGAAGGCTCATTTCTTTTACCCCGGTAAGGCACAGGCGCCAGGTACGGCGCATCTGTTTCTAAAATCACCCTTTCTAATCCTACTTCTTTAATCACCTGATCCAATCCCGATTTTTTAAACGTTAATACGCCCCCGATTCCCAGGTAAAAGCCCAGCTCCATGATGGCCCGCGCCTCTCCTTCGCTTCCCCCAAAACAATGAAACACACCCTGCAATCCTTCATGAACATATTTTGAAACCACCTTAATACACTCCTTTGTGGCGTTACGGCTATGGATAACAACGGGGATGTTATACTGTACTGCCCACTCAATTTGCCGTTCAAAAGCAATATACTGCTGCGTTTTAAAAGTAAGATCCCAATAAAAATCAAGACCGGTTTCCCCTATTGCCACAAACGGACGGCGGGAAAGATAGTCTTCGACGATTTCAAGCTCCTTTTTATAATCCGCTTTTACAGAACAGGGATGCAGCCCTATCATGGCCAGGCACTGAATGGTTGCCTCTTTTTCAAGCTGCAGCATGCCGGTATGGGTAGCCGAATCAATGGCGGGCATAAGGATAACGGTCACTTCTTTTTCCGCTGCCCTGACCAGCATTTCGTGCCGGTCGCTGCTGAACTCATCTGAATATATATGGGAATGGGTATCAATATACATAAGAAATCATACATTTAATCAATAAAACGATCATTTTTTTAGAAAAAATTTAATATATAAAATATTTTTTTGCACGTATGTATAAAAGAATTTAACTTCATCGCAAGTTTTCATAGGGTACGGATTAAAAACCGGGCCCGGGTATTTACCCAGGGCCCTTTTATGTTACAATAACCCCTGTTTCAATAGGGTTAAAAATAAAGCCCCAATTATCAAAATATTCCAGGATTTTTGGAAGGGCGTAGCTCAGATTCTTAAATGCCTTCTGACTGTCGTGAAATACAACAACTGAGCCTGGAGCCGCTTTAAGGGTAACATTTTTCAGGCAATTTTCCGGTGAAAGTTTAAGATTAAAATCGCCACTTAGCACATCCCACATAATAATGCTGTACTGGTCTTTTTTTAAAGCCTGACCTTGTTTTTTAGATATTCGTCCGTACGGAGGTCTGAAAAATGAAGATTGAATATAACGGGAAGCTTCTCTTACATTAGCAATATAATCTGAAACATTTACTTTCCAGCCATTCAAATGATTATGTGTATGATTGCCTACCGCATGGCCTTTAAGTAAAAGCTCTTTATAAATATCAGGATGCTGTATAACATTTTTCCCCAGGCAAAAAAAGGTAGCTTTGGCATTATATTTATCTAACTCGTTTAGCACAAAGGGAGTAGCTACAGGATGCGGGCCGTCGTCAAACGTGAGATACAAAATTTTTTCACTGGTTTTTATATCCCATGTATAAGCATTGAACAGCTTTTTAAGCCAGAACGGGGTTTTTACAAAATACATCGGGGGCAAAGTTAATTCTTTATGTTTTTACGATTCTGTACAGAATAATATTGGGTGCATAACATTTTTTTCTGCTTCGTACCTTTGTTACAAAGACGAACATTATGCCAACAGCACAGGAATTATTCAACGACTATTTAAAATCGGTAGAGAATCTCAAGACAATCGACAATTTTTA
>JASGEW010000116.1:0-5509 GCA_047606125.1 Niabella sp.
GGCGTTTGGTTTTGACAGCGTAGATCTTTGAAAGTGTAAGCATGCCGGGCGTTGTGTAATTAGCCCGTTAATCTGAATACTCAAACTATAAATGGCAATACTCAGTATGCCATGGCTGCCTAATCAGCGATTAGATAGTCATTAGGGCCGCGTCGAGCCGGTTGTTCTGTTGCCACGCTCCGCCGCCGACTCATAAAATCAAACACAGAATGCTGCTGCGCCAGGCTGTGCGCGTAGCAAAAGATCATTCAGCTAAGCTTTAAATCGGTTTGTTTCTTTCCTGTTTAAGGCCGACAACCAATAAGAGAATAAGCATGTAGAAAGCTTTTGGAGAATATGTTTGGACACCGGTTCGATCCCGGTCGCCTCCACAAAAAAGAGGCTGTCTCAAAAATCGTCATTTCGAGCGAAACGTAGTGTAGTGGGGATATCTCACTAAGGATGAGATATCTCCTCCCGAAAGTTTTCGAGACCGCTATGCTCCAGTGCCAATGACATATTGTGTATGTGTTTGAGAACCCATTACATTATAGTCGTCATTCCGATCCCGATGATTTATCGGGAAGGAATCTGCTGAAAAGAGGCAGACCCCTCACTTCGTATCGGGTTGACGATCCTTTTTGTCATCACCCCATTGATTTTGCCTGTCCGACCTGCGGGTGAGCCGCCAAATCCTTAAGTCGAGATGACGTTTATTGACTTTTGGAGACAGCCTCTTTTTATTAAAGAATATCACCACATATAAAATACCCTCTTTACGGTTAGTTATTGTCGGAGTTCACAATGCATAAACAAGTTCAGATAATATTAGACACTATTTCGTTTCCTCGTAAACAAACTTCTCTATCAGATCGAACAATGTAGTTCCGTACCTGTTGATGTTTTCACTTTCAAATTTATCTGTTAACTCGACAGCGAGCTTGTATAAAGCTTCTGTTGCGCTCCTGTCGAGCATTTCAGAAAAATTTTTGTTTTGCTTTTCTTCCTGTAAACCTCTCAGGTAGCAAAGTGCTTCTACTACTTCAAAATGAGTTCTTTGCCAGGAGTCAAATCCCCGCGGGAAATTGTGTGCAGTCATAGTCATGTGTAGAAAATTTAATTGACAAATATCGTTACCTGTCTAAAATACGAAATTTTATCGAGGATCTCTCTCTATGCCGGTTTGCTAAAATGCCTTCTTTAACGTAAGCCTGACATTTTTAAGCTGAATGAAATCAGCGGGCGCTTATATTATCAATAAAGTTTTGCAACACATTAATATCTCCTTTTAACGATACAAATAAAATAGTGAAAATAATACCAAACAAAGCACCCCATAGATGTGCACCATGATTAATATTACCTCCACCCTGTTTATTTAAGTATGCAGAAATACCCAGGTAAAGAATACCAAAAATCCAGCCTGGTATGCCCGGAAGGAAATAAAAACTGATCGGGATAGTGGGTGCCAGTACAATGCAGGCAAATATTACTGCCGACACCGCGCCCGATGCACCCAGGCTGCGATAATAATAATCCTCTTTATGCTTAAAATAATCAGGAATAATTGAAATAATCAAAGCGCCGATATAGAGCATTACGTAATAATACCCTGCCTCGCTGTTAAAAACACGGGGATCGGCAAACAAATACTTTTCCAAAATAACCCCAAAGCCATACAAGGCAAACATATTAAAGGCCAGGTGCATGAAATCTGCATGGATGAGACCACAGGTTATAAAACGATAGTATTGATTCCGTTTTGAAATAGCAGGTCCGTAAAAAATAAGATCGTCAATTAATTTCTGGCTATTAAAGCCCAGCAATGAAACGATTATCGTTATTACTATAATGACTAAGGTTATTGATATTTCCATCCGGTAAAAATAATATTTTTAAATGGAGTAATATCCTAATCAGAACAGTTTCATACAAACACACTACTCCGCTGTTGCACCCGATTGCTGACGTTTATACAACCTGGCATATATGCCATCGGGGATTTCCATTAACTGCCGGTGGGTGCCTTGTTCTGCTATTATTCCATCATCCAGAACAATTATCCTGTCAAAATTTAACAATGAAAATACTCTGTGGGTAATCACAATAGCTGTTTTATCTGAAAGGTAGTTATTAAGACGACCCATAATTTCCTTTTCGGTTTTTGCATCTACTGCGCTCAGGCAATCATCAAAAATAATTAATGCTGGCTCTTTTATTAAAGCCCGCGCAATGGATATACGCTGTTTCTGGCCCCCGCTTAAAGTAACGCCCCGTTCACCAATCATCGTATCATAAGCATTTGCAAAACCGGCTATTTCCTTATCCACGCCAGCGATAACAGCCGCTTCAACAACTTCCCCTTTTTTTGCATTGGGCAAACCAAAACGAATATTATTCTCCACAGTATCACTAAACAAAAACACATCCTGCGGCACATAGCTTATCTGGCTGCGCAGCGCCGCCAGCCGGATATCACCAACAGGAACACCGTCTAATTTAATACTGCCATCCGTCACATTATACATTCTTAAAAGCAATTGTGCGATGGTAGTTTTGCCGCTGCCCGTGCGCCCGGTAATGGCGACCTTTTCTCCTTTTTTAATATGCAGGTCAAAATTCTTTAAAGCAACAATACCTGTATCGGGATAAGTGAAGGTTACATTATTAAAGTCCACATTGCCCGCTAATATTACATCTGTTGCACCGGCATTATCCCTTACTTCAGGAACAATATCTAGGAATTCATTCAGTCTTTTTTGAGAAGCGGCAGCTCTTTGTACCATACTTGCTGTAAGACCTATTGCACTTACAGGGAAAGTAAGCATATTTACATATACAATAAACTCCACAATAGTTCCTAAACTGATATTATGCTCGTTACGGATGTAATATAAACCGCCGATCATGATAGTAAGCAAAGTGCTTAAGCCAATCAAAAGATTGATCGATGGGAAATAGATCGCCTCCGTTTTTGCAAGGCTTATAGCATTTTGCCGATACCGCTCGGTATTATTTTTAAAAAAGGTAAGCATTGCCTCTTCCTGCACAAATGATTTTATGACCCTTATACCTGAATACGATTCCTGCGCATTGGTGGTAAGATCGGACAACGCTTCCTGTATACGCTCGCTCTTTTTGTGGATAGTACTGTTTACAAAATAAATAATAATAGCCAGTACAGGCAAGGGTGCTAAAACATATAAGGTAAGCTCTTTACTGCTTTGCAGCATAAAGTAAACGCTCAAAGCAATTACAGATATAAGATTTACGATATACATAATTGCCGGCCCGGTAAAAATACGCACCCGGCTCACGTCCTCCGCAATACGGTTCATGAGATCGCCCACCTTATGCTGTTTAAAAAATAAGCTGTCCAGATTCTGGTATTTCAGGTAAACCTCATTCTTCTGATCATATTCGATATGACGGCTCATTACAATAATGGTCTGCCGCATTAAAAACATAAAAAAACTCTTAAGCAATGCCAATACTAAAATAACAAGGCTGGCCATTACTACTACCTGCCCTGCTGTGCTGTCCCTGTCAATAAAATCAATTAGTTTCCGAACTAAAATATCGTACCCATGCCTGTTTACCGCCGGTTCGTTTTTTGTAAGAGACAATGCCTGATCCACATCGTTTATAATAAAACGCATGAGTTGCGGAGATAACACATTAAAATAGTTTGATAAGATCACAAACAACACGCCTGCCCCCAACCTGATCCTGTATTTCCAGAAATATTTTAATAAAGCGCCAAGATGCCTCATGCATTGCAAGGTAGGATATATCGTTGAAAACATAACAGTCTGTACGCGCTGCAAATAACTTGAGCACATCTTTTCAACTTTTAAAACCCAGTAGTTAAAACTAAAAACTAATTTCCTATCTTTTCACTACAATTTGCAATAAATGGTTAAAGAGCTAAGAGAACAGTACAATAAAAACTTTACACCGGAAAAATATACAGCGTTTTTAAACGACCTGTACAGCGTACATGGTCCGTTACGGTTTCGGGTTGCTGAAACGCCTGTTTTTGTGCCTAAAGCTTTTTTGAATCAATTATTGAGTGCATGCGAAAGCATCATTGATATTATACTTCAACCCGGTTTTAAGGAACTGACGCAAAGCGCTATTCCAAAGAATATGGAAGTAAAGAACGAGAATGGCTTTCCCCAGTTTATTACTTTCGATTTCGGCATCTGTAAAAACAGCAAGGACCAGCTGGAACCCCAGTTAATAGAAATGCAGGCCTTTCCCTCCCTTTTTGCTTACCAGGTGCTTATTGATGATGTTTATCACAAACATTTTTCTTCGCCTGTCTCCTATTCATCTTATTTAAGCGGACTGAGCAGGCAGGGATACCTGGACCAGCTAAAGAAAATAATCTTAAACGGGCATGAACCGGAAAATGTTGTTTTACTCGAAATTTTCCCGGAAAAACAAAAAACAAATGTTGATTTTTACTGTACGCAGGATTTTACAGGTATACAACCACTTTGTATTACCAAACTTATAAAAAAAGGCCGCCAGTTATATTATCTGAATGATGGCAGGGAAACTTTAATAAAAAGAATTTACAACAGGGTTATTTTTGATGAGCTGCTGCAGCAGGAAGTATGGGTACAGGAAAAGGCCCGTATACTTTTCGAAGATCTTGATGTAGAATGGGCGCCGCATCCCAACTGGTTTTACAGGGTCAGCAAATACACTTTACCCCTGATCAGCCATCCCAATATTCCCCAAACATGGTACCTGGATCAGGTGCCTGCTATACCCCGCGATCTTGAAAACTATGTGTTGAAACCGCTTTTTTCTTTTGCAGGGCAAGGGGTGATGATTGATATTACCGAAAAAGATATTCAAAATATAAAAGATCCGGCTAACTGGATCTTACAAAGAAAAGTATATTATGCGCCTGTAATAGAAACACCTGATGAACCGGCAAAGGCAGAGATACGTGTTTTTTATTTCTGGGAAGAAGGCGCTGAAAGACCGGTAGCAACCAACAGCCTTTCCAGGCTCAGCAAGGGAAAGATGATCGGTGTGCGTTATAATAAGGATAAACCATGGACGGGCGGCAGTTTCAGCCTTTTTGAAAAAATTCAATAACAAGCAATCTATAGTATCACAAAATAATAATTAAACGATATGGCATCCGTAACACTTTCGATTGATATTGGCGGTTCTAAAATAAAAGCATGCACGCTTAATAAAAATGGCAAAATATTGCATGAATACACAAAACTGCCCACCCCTGCCCCTTCCACTCCCCAAAATGTTATAAACACTATTAAAAAATTAGTCAGCGGTTTTAAATATGACCGCGTTTCGGCCGGCTTTCCCGGTTATGTAAGAAACGGTATGGTACACACTGCCCCTAATTTAGGTACTGATCAATGGGCCGGACTTAATTTTGCTGAAGAGCTTACCCTGGCTTTAGGGAAACCCGCCCGTGTTATCAATGATGCCGATATGCTTGGCCTGGGCTGCGTTAGCGGCAAAGGGTTCGAGATGATGATCACCC
>JASGEW010000117.1:0-9694 GCA_047606125.1 Niabella sp.
CTTGCACGGCAGGCTTCAATGTGGGTGCGCATCACCTCCGCGCGATTTAGATTCCCTGTATGTTCCATCCCACAAAAATGGCAATTGCTGTATTATTTAAAAAGATGGGGGCGGCCGAAGGGATACTCAGAACAAGCAATTTTTTCCAACCGTCCTTTCAATATATCAGGGATCATATAATATCCAGCGACTCTGAACTGTCGTATAAATTATGGAAGGGCCTCAATCTGAATATGAAACTTACCTATAATAAGATCAGCAGGACCGGTAAAGAGAACCTGATCTTTACTTATGGGTTAGGATATGAAAAATATTTTTAGCAGTTATAATTCGAAGCCCTGTATTTGCTCCTTACCTATCAGGAAACGCTCCAGTTCACCCAGTTTGCTCTTTTTTAAAGTAATGTCCAGATAGACGATCAGTTTATCTTCGGTCAGTTTCAGGCGCCGCTCGTCGCACTTCAGCAAAAAGTTCTTTACCGAACCGACAATAGCCGATTTTAATGCTGCATCTTTTTTGTGAATGGTAATCACCAGCATCCTGCTTACACGGCCACCATGAAAAAACCGGCTTATCGACTGCGGAAAATGAATGATTATTAAAGACAGGAAAAGGAAAATAAACGCTGGGAAAACCTGACCAAATCCAATAGCCATGCCTATTGCAGAAGCCAGCCATATTACAGAAGCGGTAGTAAGCCCCGTAACATTTACCGTATCTCTGAAAATCACCCCGGCACCTAAAAAGCCAATGCCTGCAACCACATAAGAAGCTATCCTGGTGTACTCGCCTGCGCTGCCCATCCTATATGATAATATAGCAAACAGGGCCGCGCCCATTGTAATAACGGAAATAGTTTTAAGGCCGGCGGATTTATCCTTCAATTCCCGCTCCATCCCTAAAATAATACCGGCAGTTAAAGCTATTAATGCTTTATATAAATCATCTGTATAAAACAAACCAAACATGGCATTAGTTTTTTATGATGAAGTTACTCAAACAATTCCTGCTGTGGCGATTCATTCTGTTTAGTTTCTTCCCATGCCATTGAAACGCTCTTGTTGTAGTCTGTAAGCTTTGCCCCTACTGCCTTCCAGCCCGTTACATCGGTCACTTTTGCCAGTTTAAATTTAGCGCTTCGTATTTGATCGCCCCGGCCGCTTTTTACCTGTAGTACCGGCTCGGCAGCCGTTGTTACACATTCCAGATAATTACCATCACCTTCTTTTATAAACAGGAATTTATTGCGAAGCGTTGTAGTTTCGATTTTAAAACGCTTTACATTAAACTGAAGTTGTTTCATATCGGCATACACCGCTGTAATCACTTTTTCAGGATCGTAACGTTCAATCAGCAATACTTTGTCAGGATCAAATTTCTGGGTCATCTCCTGGTCGGTCAGTTCGTAATAGCCATCCTTGTAAATAACCAGCAACTGATCGGCAGGTTCAAACATACCCAGGTACTGTCCTTTTTCTTCGGTATTTAAACGCCCGAACTTATCATCGAACCATAGCTTTTTACCACTCAGGGTGGCGCGGCCCGCCTCTTTGAATTTAACAGATTTTATCGAATATTTGGTAACCTGGTTCCCCTGGCTGCTACGCCCTTTAATAGCCAGTTCTTCAAAATAAAAATCCAGTTCCTTGATGCGAGCTGTGCTATTAGGACTTAAAATAATTTTCACTACTTCTGCCTCCCCATTGGGATTCACTGTAAAATAATGTACTTTACTTTTTTCATCACCTTTGGTAAGATCGTAGACCCTATCTCTTGTAATACCGGTAACATTAAACCTTTTGGCATAACTCACACCGGTTTTTCCATCTACATAGATCATATTGTACGTGGTGCGCTCATCATTTTTCTGGAACACTGCAGCATGTATAATGTCTTTGCCAATAAAAGTTTTATCAGCGATCTTGATCACTTTCATAATACCCCGTTTGGTAAATACTATGATATCATCCAGGTCGGAACACTCAAACAACAGCTCATCTTTTTTCAGGCTGGTTCCTATAAATCCACCTGATCTGTCCACGTATAATTTAGTATTGGCAATCGTTACATGTTTTGCCTCTATAATTTCAAACTGCCTGATCTCCGTTTTTCTTTCGCGACCTTTACCAAATTTTTTAAGCAGGTTTTCAAAATAAACCACGGCATATTCTACCAGATGATCCAGGTCATACTGTACCTGTTTGATATCTGCTTCCAGCCCTTTGATCTGCTCAATAAGCTCATCAATATCCAGGCGGTAAATACGGCGCACAGGCTTTTCCGTCAGTTTCAGAATATCCTCGCGCGTAACATCCCGTTTCAGTTTCTTTTTGAACGGATCAAAAGCCTCGTCTATCGCTGCAATAACTTTATCCCAGGTTTCATGTTTTTTTTCAAGCTCTTTATATATCTTCTCTTCAAAGAATATTTTTTCCAGCGAGGTATAATGCCATTTCTCGTTCAGCTCGCCCAGTTTTATTTCCAGCTCTTTACGTAACAGGTCTTTTGTATTATCCGCCGAAATCGTTAACAGGTCATAAACCGTTAGAAACTTTGGCTTCATATCTACGATCACACAGGCATTGGGTGAGATAGAAGTTTCGCAGGAAGTAAATTTATATAAGGCATCAATTGTAATATCAGGTGAAATACCAGGTGCCAGATCCACCTGTATCTCTACATTGGCGGCTGTATTATCAGTAACCTTCCTGATCTTTATTTTGCCCTGATCATTTGCCTTTATTATAGATTCTATCAACTGATCGGTAGTAACCCCATACGGTACACTTTTAATTAGCAAAGTTTTTTTATCTGCTTCCTCAATATGAGCACGCACTTTCACTTTGCCACCTCTTTTACCCTTGTTATAATCTGTCACATCAATCATCCCGCCGGTTTGAAAATCGGGGAACAATTCAAACTTCCTGCCTTTTAAATATTTTATCGAGGCATCGATCAACTCACAAAAATTGTGTGGCAATATTTTAGTGGAAAGCCCCACAGCAATACCCTCCGCGCCCTGCGCCAATAATAAAGGAAATTTCATGGGCAAGGTTATAGGCTCGTTTTTACGGCCATCATAACTTAGCTGCCACTCTGTGGTTTTATTATTGAAAGCAACCTCCAGGGCAAATTTGCTCAAACGTGCCTCAATATATCGGGGAGCGGCGGCATCATCTCCGGTACGAACATCGCCCCAGTTACCCTGCGTTTCAATAAGGATATCTTTTTGTCCCATATTCACCAAAGCATCACCAATACTTGCATCTCCGTGAGGGTGGTATTGCATACTTTGCCCGATAATGTTGGCTACTTTATTAAAGCGGCCGTCATCCATCTCTTTCATCGCATGCAGAATGCGGCGTTGTACCGGCTTCAATCCATCTTCAATGGCCGGTACTGCACGCTCTAATATTACGTATGAAGCATAATCCAGGAACCAGGTTTTAAACTGGCCCTGTATTCCGGTACCATCGCTATGCTCTATATTATCTACAATTTCTTCTTTCATTTTTTTCTTTTTACATATCGCCGCGATGCGGCTCCTGTTTTTCCTCGTCTATAAAATCGAATAAATATTTGTTATCAAAATCTATATTAAACTCTTTAAGCAATGTTATATATTCCTGTTTAAAACTTTTTACTTTATGATGCTCTGGCTGTGTCATTATATAATTCACAATTATGGGAAGCAGCGACTCATGATATGAAAAAGCACCAAATCCACGTTGCCACTCAAACCTTTCTGAAATCCATTTTTTATCATTTATAAAGGAGGTAGCGTTTGATTTAATATCCCGCACCAGGTCGGATATTGCGATATCCGGGCTTACACTTACCAAAATATGTACATGATCCGGCATGCAATATATTGCATATAATTTCTGTTGCTTATTGCTAATAATTCCTGCAATATACTTTTGCAATTCTTTACGATAAGATTCCCTGATTAATGAACGTCGTCCTTTTACCGCAAAGACAATCTGAATATATAATTTGGTATATGTGTTAGCCATAGTAATATATCGCCGCGAGGCGGCTTTAATTGAATTTTAAATGCTTTGAGCTTAATATATCGCCGCGAGGCGGCTATTCAAAATTAATATTCTTAAGTTAAATACATTACTATTCGCCGGCAGGAACCTGTTTCACAGCACCAGAGGCACTTAGTGTTATAACCAATATTCAAAGAACCAAAAGAACCGCCTTGCGGCGAAATGTTTTAATCGCATCTCAATTGTCCTGATCCCTGTTCTTCCCAATTAATCCCAAATGCGTAAAACCAAAACCCTTTTTATATTTTAATCCGTAACCCAATATCCTGTCCAGCGATGCATGCCCAAACAGTACGACCCCTACCTGTTGCAGCAATTCGTTACTCAAATAAATTCCCGACATGAACACCATTATTGCTACACCTTTATGATGAAAAAGGTTATAAAAAAAAGTACCGGCTTTATTACCCGCCAGGTAACCAAGCATACTGATATCCGGGCCCAATAATAATAACAAATACCAAAACCAGGCAGCATTACTATTCCATAGCAAAAAAATGCTTAACAGAAGCATGGCGCTTTCTTCCAGTTTTAGCAATAATTTCATTATTGCAGATTTTCTGTTTCCTCCGATGTTGCAGCCGGTTGCTTTGAGGCGCCGGCAAGCTTAATGTCAAACGATTTCCAGTCTTTGCTTACATCGCCTTCGGCAATTATTTTTCCTTCTTCTATCAATGTTTTGATACGCCACATTAAAAATACATCCCCTGTTTTTATTTTCATTCTATGAAGCGTATTTTGCAGTACCCGGGGTGCTTTCTGCCAGTATACGGTAATATTTTTCAATATTTCTGCATCATAAAAATCAGCATCCCTGCTCACAACTTTTTTGCCACCTTCCAAAATACGTACCGGTGCATTTTCCTGTGTTAGTTTATTCCATTCATCCGGATCCACTTCATATTCACTTAAAGTGATAGGCCGTGCCAGTTTTTTAGCCTTCAAAAATTCAGATGGCAGGATCTCACTCAACCATGATGGATAAAATATCTGCCCCTTTTCATTAATAAAAGGCAGATTGTTCATGTATAAAACCATTATCCGTCCCTGGAATTCCTTTAACTGAGGCATTAACCAGTAATATCCGCATACATCGTGTTGATTTTGTCCCATCCATATCCAGGCTTCCTCCTGTTCATTTTCCTGTAAAACCTTAATAAGACTATGAACAGTTAATTTATCATCTACCAAATCGCTCTGCTCTTTGTACGGCGAATTTTCGAGTAATTGTTTCCACCAATCGCGGCGTTGCTGGTAACCTTCTGTTTCATAAATATTTGCTACAGGGCCAACCGCATAATCATCCTTTATCTGAATCACTTCTCCTGTAAGGGTTTCATCCAGCTCCTGCACTTTCTGCATTAATTCAATCTCAGCTTCGTTAAAAACTATATGGATCATTTACAATTAAAAATTAAACATTAAGAATACATTCATCATTCAGTATCTCACTTTCCATTATGCATTTTTTACTTAGTCCACAACGACAGACCTCTCTCTTCGTGCCAATGACATGTTGTTTAAATGTTTGAAAACCAACACCAATTTTTTAACATCATTCCGATGAATTCCGTATAACGGAACGAAGAGGAATCTCTCCAAAATTCAGGAGATTTCTCTGCCCTTCACTACTTTCCGGGCATCGAAATGACGATAACTTTACTTGTCATGGCCTCTTTGATTTTGCACCGCAAATCCTTTAGTTGAGGTGACGGTGCTGTTCATGTTCACGCTTCATTCATCATTCGCTATCCACTCCTATTTCCTTTCCCGCTGATCGCGCAGATTTACCGCAGATAGCCCACTTCTCATCCGATAACGATCGGATCTCAATGCTCTTTTTCTACCATGTAAAGAATTTCTATACTCAAAAACACCTTTTTTAGCTGAAAGCATAACGCTATTTCAACATTCCTAATTCATATTTCCTGATCTTTAACTACTAATTAGCCTCTGCCAATTCTTCTTCCTTATCAATCTCCAGTACAAGGTTGTTAATGATAAACTCCTGGCGTTCCATGGTGTTTTTTCCCATGTAGTATTCCAGTAATTGTTGAATATGATCGCCGTGCTCCACTCTCATTAATGCTTTACGCATGTCCAATCCAATGAATTGCGCAAACTCATCCGGGCTTATTTCGCCTAAACCTTTAAAGCGGGTTACTTCCGGTTTGCCGGATAGTTTTTTGATAGCCGCTCTTTTTTCAGATTCGCTATAACAATATATGGTTTCCTTTTTATCGCGTACCCGGAATAAAGGTGTTTCCAACACATATACTTTTTCCTGCTTCACCAGGTCAGGGAAAAATTGCAAAAAGAAGGTCATGATCAACAGGCGGATGTGCATGCCATCTACGTCGGCATCGGTTGCAATCACAATATTATTAAACCGCAACCCATCCAGGCCTTCTTCAATATTCAACGCATGTTGTAACAGGTTGAATTCTTCGTTTTCATATACTACTTTCTTGGTCAATCCAAAGCAGTTGAGGGGCTTACCACGTAAACTAAATACTGCCTGCGTTTCTACATTTCGGGCTTTGGTTATAGAACCACTGGCACTGTCACCCTCTGTAATAAATATAGTGGTATCTGCCTGCCTGGCTGCAAAATCTTCTTTGTTCTTAGAAGGTGGCTCATCGTTTAAATGAAAACGGCAATCGCGTAGTTTTTTATTATGGAGATTTGCCTTTTTGGCCCTTTCGTTAGCCAGCTTTTTAATACCCGCTAAATCCTTTCTTTCCCGTTCGCTTTGTTCAATGCGCTTTTTAAGCGCCTCTGCAACTGAAGGATTTTTATGCAGGTAATTATCCAGCTCCCGCGAAAGGAAATCGCCTACAAACTGGCGCATACCGGGACCATTGATATCTACGTTTTGAGAACCGAGTTTGGTTTTCGTCTGGCTTTCAAACACCGGCTCTACAACTCTTACGCTTATTGCCGCTACAATCCCCGTTCTTATATCAGCGGTATCATAATCTTTTTTGTAAAAATCGCGCACAGTTTTTACAAAAGCCTCCCTAAATGCCTGCTGGTGGGTACCGCCCTGTGTGGTGTGCTGCCCATTTACAAAACTGTACAACTCTTCGCCATAATCATTGCCATGAGTGATTGCCACTTCAATATCCTCGCCCTTTAAATGAATAATGGGATAGCGGATCTCATCAGGATTGGTTTTGCGCTCCAGCAGATCGAGCAAACCATTGCGGCTGACAAACGACTTGCCATTGAAAATGATCTTTAATCCTGCATTGAGAAAGCAGTAATTCCAGATCAGGTTTTCCAGGTATTCGTGGTGAAATTTAAAATTCTTAAAGATCGTATCATCCGGAATAAAGGTAACCGTGGTCCCGTTTGCTTCTGAAGTTTTTCCTTCCTTATACTCTTTTACAAGCGTTCCACGCTCAAATTCAGCAACCTTTTCTTTCTGTTCACGCACCGAGGTCACTTTAAAATAGTTGCTCAATGCATTTACTGCTTTTGTACCCACACCATTCAAACCAACTGATTTCTGAAACGCCCTGCTGTCGTATTTAGCTCCGGTATTGATCTTGCTCACTACATCCACTACTTTCCCGAGCGGAATACCGCGTCCATAATCGCGCACGGTAACCGTTTTACCCTCAATGTTCAGCTCGATGGCTTTTCCGTATCCCATGGTGTACTCGTCGATACAGTTGTCCATCACCTCTTTTACCAGCACATAAATTCCATCATCCGAACTGCCGCCATCGCCTAATTTACCGATGTACATACCCGGCCGTAATCGTATATGTTCTTTCCAGTCGAGGCTCTTAATACTATCCTCATCGTAATCACTTCCGGGTGTAATAACTTTTTCCTTAGCCATTGATCTAATCCTTTTATCCCTGTAAGGGGATTTTATTTATTAATTATTTTGGCGTGCCCCTCGCCCTGCCTGCATGCACTTCCTCAAATGAGTACCGGGATAAGGGCTTCGGGTCGGGCTGCTGCCGGCTTCGCTATCGCTTCGGCCCTTTGGGCTGGCAGCTTTCAGCCGCCCCCTTTCGCATCCCTCACGCATCCTTAATTCCATATCTCCGCTTTTATAATCAAAGCCGTTTCATTCCTGCAGCTTTGTGATGGCGCGGGCCTGCGGCCCGCGCCATCATTACCGAAACACGCAAATATAATAAAACTGCATACCTGTAAGCATTTGAGTTTTATACACAGGGTGTGAAGAAAATATATTTTATTTTTACCAAAATGGAATTTGAAGCGAAATATCCCGTCCACCCGAATCTGCAAAAACATATAAAGTATTACTACTTTGTAAAAACCAGTCACTCAAATCACCATAGTTTATATTATTCTTTTCCCAATACCACCATTCCTATTAATATTCATAAAAACGTTACCTGCAAAATAGCAGGCAGTAAGGTAACGGTTTCAGAAGCAGCGCAGCTTAATTATTTAACAATAGCAAACGGTCTGCGCGAAAGTCCCCTGGTGGTAGAATGGAACGGGCTGATTGACAAAGTAACCATTGCTTTCAGTGCAACAGGCATCAATTACTTTATAAACAGGGGTTTAAATGAAAGTATTGCCGGTTTTACTTCCCTGTTTACCGGCTGGGACGGGAGCGGCTATTCTGAATGCCTGGAAAGATTTTTCTCAGGTAACGACATCCAGGAAAGAGTGCACATACTGGAAGATTTTTTATTAAGTATGTATCACCCTTTTGAAAAAGCCAACATTCTTGAACCGGCCATCCGGTTGCTTGCAGACTTTAACCATGAGATGACCATTTCCCAGATTGCAGCACAAATCAAAACTTCTGAAAGAACATTAAACCGGCTTTTTAAACTGCACATCGGTATTTCACCGGTTGCGTACCGGAAAATAGCACGTTTCAGGCAGTCGTTAGAAAACAAGGTCGTAAAGGAAAAATTTAAACGGCTCACCGATATTGGTTACGAAAGCAATTATTACGACCAGGCCTATTTCATCAAAATGTACAATAAGCTCTCGGGCAAATCACCTAAGGATTTATACAAATCAGTTAACAAGCTGGCAGATGATAATGTAATTTTTGAGTTCCTGGAAAACAGCATTGAGTTTGGCTGAAAAATACAATTTTGGAATACAAACTACATCGTCCTTTGTTTTCAAAAACAGGATAATGAAAAGCAAACTAATATTAAGCGCTCTATTTGCAATTATCAGCTTTCCCTTGAAAGCCCAATTGGATACAATTCCATTAACTATCGGCTGCAAAACATTTTTAGACTCAAAAATAACCGGTGAAAAATTTGAAATTTGGATTAGAATTCCCGACAATTCTGAAAAAGTGAAAAATAGCATGTCTTTATTGATTTTATTAGATGGAGATGAATATTTCAAAATGGCATCAGATGTTGTGGAATTATTTGAATGGTCTGAAAAGATGCCGCCAACAGTAATTGTAGGGCAGCCCAGTACAACAGAAAGCCGGTGGAAATATTATACCCCAACAAATCAACCGTATAAAGAAAAGTCCAATCCGGAAGATAGTTTACTATATAGCATATCAGGAAAATTTGAGTTATTTGCTAACTTTATTAATGCAGAGTTCATCCCTGAAGTTTCAGCTTTATTAAAAACTAATTTTATCAGTAAAACGATTTTTGGGCATTCTA
>JASGEW010000118.1:0-12389 GCA_047606125.1 Niabella sp.
AAAATGGCTCACCCACTTGTTTGTAAATATCAACAAAACCCCAAAGGAAAATCTACACTCCCTGCTGCCGCAAAATTATCCCTCGCATACTGAACATCAATGACGGGGTTCGCCGAAGGAATACGAAAAGAGTTAAAAAATATAATCTCAAAAAATTCTCAGAATAATGAAATTAATTTTTTCAAAAAACGCCAATAACGAAATTGATATAAAATATCAAAATGGAACAATCGTTGAAGACTTTTCCTATACAGAAATGGTTAAACAACTTTTGGCATACAATAAATTTGAAGATACTGACTTTGGCACTTTAACGGCAGAAGAACAGGGAAAAATAAACTTAATGCTAGAAAAAATATCCGCTGTTTTTGAAGAAGAGAAATCAAAAGAAATTGATTAGGCAGCATATCTAATAATGTACTTTTTTAGAATGTGCTTTTTAGATATCCTTTTTGAGCACTATAGGTCTACACTCAGCTATAAAAATTCAAGAATTTTATCCACAAAAATCAACATGTCTCAAACCATGTCTCAAATGAAAAAAGCAGTTACAATTTTAATATGTAACTGCTTGATTATCAGCTCCCCCTGCTGGACTTGAACCAGCGACCCTCTGATTAACAGTCAGATGCTCTAACCAACTGAGCTAAGGAGGAATACCTGTTTTCCCTTTCGGGGTTGCAAAAATAAGGGATTTTTGTAATTCTAACGCTTGCTCTGAAAAAAAATTAGCGGTGATCTGTATATTTTTTTGCAGGTACCCACTGCCGTAAGTTTTCTATAATTGTTGCGGGAATGGGATTATCAAGACCATCCAGCACATCATTTAACTGTTCAACCGTTCTGAACCCTATAACTGCGCTGGCCACCGCGGCATTGCTTAGGACATATTGTAAGGCTATACCGGTGCTGCTGTACCCTTCTGTTTCCTGCGGCAATAACTGTTTTCTGACACCTGCTATTTCCCCGGCCGTATAGCCCAGGTAATCTTTTGCTGGTTTATCAATCAATAAACCCTGTGCGAGCACCCCTCTTGCCAGCACACTAATAGTATTTTCTTTTATCAGGTGCAGTGCTGCTTCTTCGGGTCGGCGATCGAGCAAACTATATTGCATCATCACACTTTGGATATTGGATAGCGATACATATTTGCGGATCACATTAGGTCTTATACTGGATATGCCATAATACCTTATTTTTCCCTGTTGCACCAGGAGCTCAAAAGCTTCTATCGTTTCCTCAATCGGGTCATCAAGGGTGCCTCCATGCAATTGGTACATGTCAATATGATCTGTTTGCAACCTTTTAAGACTTCCTTCCACGGCCTTTAATATGTACGATTTTCGGGGGTTCCAGTCCCAGCCGCTGCCATCCTTTTTCCATTCATTTCCTACTTTCGATGCAATGATAACCTTGTTTCTTACTGGTTTTAACAACTGGCCGATCAGCTTCTCATTTTCACCTTTATCATAAAGATCGGCAGTGTCAAAATAATTGATCCCCGCCTGCACAGCCGCTTCAACCAAAACTGCTGCCTGTTGCTTTGGAGCTTTACTTAATGACATACAGCCAAAGCCGGCAACTGATGCGCTCAGATCTGATGTACCAATATAATTATATCTCATCTGCTTTTATCTTGTTTTTTAGTTTGCAGAGGAACGCCCTTTCTTTTACAGGTAATGAATCTCCATAAGCATTCCAGAAGCCATAAAGATCACAAAAATCTCAGTATTTTACTGTGGCTCGGGCATGTTTTTTGAAGAGGACTATACATTATTAACAAAAACTCATTTTATGAAGCAATGCATATTATTATGTATGATTTCTCCTATCATTTTGTTTACTTCCTGTAAGACGAAATCTACCGATACCGGCACCCGGCCTTTAACAGCCCAGGAGTATAATGATAAAGTGATTGACCTGGAAGAAAGCATGTCTGAGCCGTTATTGAAAACTGAAGCAGAGCTGAAAGCCCGCAGCGATAAGGATGATTTTGCCGGAATGGCTCAATCTGCAAAAGCAATGGAGGATACAGTAGACCTGAGAATAAATGCGTTAAAGAAAATGGATGCTGTAGGCAAAGGCGGTGAAGATTTTAAAACAGTAGCGGTGAGGTATTTTGAATACCTTAAGAGTATTTATACAGGGTACAGAAACATTGCAGAGGCAAAAACAGATGAAGCTAAAAAGGAGGCTTCGGAGAAGATGACCAATATCCTGAGTGCCCAGCCGGGTGTTATGGAAAATCTTAGAAATACTCAAAATAAATACGCAGCAGATAACGGGTTTGTTATCTCAGAACAATAACCCCCCATGGTTGCATCTGTTTGTTATGCGCTATCCGGATGCAATGCAGGATGAAACAATTATATTGTTACCAATATTTCATGAGTGCCGCCATCATCGGTCAAAGTAATCAACTGATGAGTTACTTTTCCATCAAGTGTATATTGTATGCTTCCATCCTTTTTTTCGTTATGGAGGCGGATATTATAAAATGTATTACCAAAACGGTAGCTGATATCAAATCCGGGCCAGCTATCGGGAATGCAGGGGTTTATGCGAAGCTCATTTTCCTTCCGCTGCAGGCCCAGGATATGTTCCAATGCTAACTGGTAAGTCCAGCCTGCCGACCCCGTGTACCAGGTCCATCCTCCCCGGCCTTCGTGCGGAGCAACTCCATATACATCAGCTGCCATCACATAAGGCTCGGCCTTATACTTTTCTGTCTCTTCCAGGGTATGAGTATGATTGACGGGATTGACCATCGAAAATAATTCCCAGACTTTTTCGCGGTCTTTCCTGATTGCAAAAGCCATCATTGTCCATATAGCGGCATGCGTGTATTGACCGCCATTTTCTCTTACGCCCGGTACATAACCTTTAATATATCCCGGGTACAGATCCGATTTATCAAACGCCGGCGTAAGAAGTTTTATGATCCCATTTTTCCTGTCGATAAGATGTTCATTTAACGAGGACATAGCCTGCGCGGTACGTTCGGGTTCACCTGCACCCGAAATCACCGACCAGCTTTGAGAAATGGAATCAATCTTACACTCTTCATTGGAGGCGGAACCCAACGGGGTACCGTCATCAAAGTAAGCACGCCGGTACCAAGCGCCATCCCATCCGTTTTTGCTGATACTATCCTTTAATTTTTCTGCTTCATTTATACATGTGATATAAAATTCGTCGTCATTCTTTTTATGGGCAATCACAGCAAATTTTACCAGCACATCGTATAAGAAAAACGCAAGCCATACGCTTTCTCCTTTTCCATGCTCGCCTACTTTATCCATGCCATCATTCCAGTCGCCCGAACCTATCAGCGGTAATCCATGCTGACCAAAGCGGAGACCGTGTTCTATAGCACGTTTACAATGATTGTATATAGTTTCCCAGTCGTTTAAGAATACAGGCAGATCGTAATAGCTTTCTTCATCCGGACGCAGCGGTCTTCCTTCTATATAGGATACATATTCTTCCAGGACAGCATGATCACCGGTTGCCTCAATATACCTGGCAGTAACATAAGGCAGCCATAAATAATCGTCTGAACAGGTGGTACGTACGCCGCGGCCTGTAGGCGGATGCCACCAGTGCTGCACATCTCCTTCTTTAAACTGCCGGGATGCGGCTAATAATATCTGTTCACGGGTAACGTCCGGCCTGGTATGCATGAGCGCCAATACATCCTGCAACTGGTCCCTGAACCCGAATGCCCCACCGGATTGATAGAAGCCACTGCGGCCCCAAACACGGCAGGCAAGTGTCTGGTATACCAGCCACCCGTTAACCAGTATATTAAAAGCATTATCGGGCGTTTGAACATGAACGGCGCCTAAAATAGTATTCCATTGATCATGTATCCTGACCTGCGCTTCGTGTACCGCCTGGTTATTCCTGTATTTTAAAACCAATATCCTTGCATCATGCTCTGTAGCAGCACTTCCTAATTTATAAATAACTTCTTTTTCTTCTCCGGGTAACAGCTCTACGCCGATCTGTATAGCAGTACAGGGATCCAAGGCTGCGCCATACCTGTTCGAAAGTTTTTCCCTGCCCAGCGCTTCGGGAGCGGCCAGCACGCCGCTGCGGCCTATAAATTCGGTGCGGTCGCAGGTATAAGTTTTGCCCGGCCCGTCGGCATCTAAAAAAGATATTCTTTCACTGAAAGCGCTATTGTAGCGATTGGATGCGAAAATGGTCCCGGTTTCGAGGTCTTTAGAAGTAACCACATGCATCCTTGTGTTGGCCGGCGTGTCGCCCAGCGTCCATTCTACATAGCCGGTGACAGAAAGTTTTCTTTGCCGGGAAGAATTGTTCTTTATTTTAATCACAATAAACTTAACCGGATCTTCAACATCTACATATATGCTCATTTCCGAATGTATGGCATAAGCGATATGCTCATATACTGTATAGCCAAAGCCATTGCGGGTAATATAAGACTGGCTTGATTTACAGGGAAGCGGAGCGGGCGACCAGTAGCTGCCGGTTTCTTCGTCACGTATATAAAAAGCTTCTCCCGATTTATCTGATACCGGATCATTCTTCCAGGGGGTTAGCCTGTAGGAATGCGCATTAACAGCCCAGGTATAGGCAGAGCCGCTCTCGGAGACCATGGTGCCAAATTGTGTGTTTGCGATAATATTGGACCACGGGGCAGGAGATGTATTTTCATTTGAGCTTAAAATGAAATATTCCCGACCGTCTTTTGTGAAGCCACCTAACTCATTATTAAATATCAGGCCTTCAGGTAGCTGCAACGATGAAGCATCTTTATATTTTTCACCGGATGTTATTTTTAAAGGTGCTGGCAAAGCTTTTACCTGTTTTTGTTTTGCCATTTGTTCCTGTAATGTGCCTGCGGTATCGTAAAATATCAGCCTTGCTACGGTTTGAAATAACACCCGGTCTTCGGTACTTAACTGATCTCCCTGTCTTACAAATACTCCTCCGGGCTGATCGGTAACAGAACCGCTGACGGATGTTACGAAATCCACTATCTGGTCGTGAAGCAATTGCCTGTAAGTACCAAAGTCATCATTCCAGACCACAAGATCAACTGCCAGGCCTTTCAGGCGCCAGTACGAGTGGGCCTTGATCAATTGTTTTACCAGCGCAATATTATCGCTATCCTGCACCCTGACTAAAACGATTGGCAGATCGCCGGATATAGCATAACCCCACAATCCCGATTGGCCTTTTTTATTGCTTTCGATAATGCTGGCATCTGCCCGGTGTGTGGCGTTGGCATATAAAATATGACCGGCCATGGAGTTGAAAAGCTGCGCTTCGGTCTCGCTTGCATTTATCTGGCGTAATAATACCTGGCTATGGGTCCATGCCAGCTCAAAGGCGCGGTTCTTTAAATGGATGTCCTGGTATTTATTAACAAGATTGTTGCAAACATCTTCTGCGCCTGCGATACCTGTTATGATATCGAAAGTTATCGTTCGCTTGGGTTTTACAGTTACCTTATATTTTATAGCCGCTACCGGGTCAAGCACAGAGCCCATTGTACCGGAAAGTTTTCCATTGGTCTCCACTCCCGCCGGAGCAACTAAAGATCTGGTACGCCCGATAAATTTCATCCGGTCGCTTTCAAAAGACAGCTCTTCTTTCTCAGCGCCGGATAAGGACATCATAAAAAACATCCATGGGGGCAATTCATTTTTTGATCTGGCCCGGCGGGTGCAAATGATAGCACCTACCTCTGCGCGCGTTTTTGTTTGAACGAACAGGTTGCTAAATGCCGGATGCGCTTCGTCTGCAGCCTGCGGCGCTATCACCACTTCTGTATAGCTGGTCACTTCCAGCGTTTTTATGGTGTTGCTTTTATTAGTGATCCTTATTCTTCTTATTTCTATATCATCTTCCGGCGAGACAACAATGTCGGTCTTGGTTTCAAAATCTTCATTTACCCTCCTGAATTCAACATGTCCCTGCGAGAATATCGTTTCATCTATTTTAGAAGGTTTTAACGTTGGTTCGTAGGTATTAGACCAGGTGTTACCGGATACAATATCTTTAATATAGCAGAATGTGCCCCAGTTATCTTTGGTTACATCTTCGCGCCACCGGGTTATAGCTATATTTTTCCAACGGCTGTAGCCGCCACCGGCATTACTAATAGCCATATTATATTTACCATTAGATAGCAGCTGCACTTCCGGAACCGGAGTTTTAGGTGTATGGATAATTCTTATATGCGATTCATGACTGGTAATAATTTTATTGGTTGCATTATCGTCCTGGGTATAATAATTAGATGCTTTGGGCGCCCGTTCTTTTAACAGCAGCAGTGCGGATTGGAATTGCGGATCTTTCTCAAAACGGCGCTGCATTTTAGCGCCCAGCAGCAGGAAGGCTAAAGATAAAAATCCCATTCCCTGATGGTGTGCCATGAATGATCTGATGACAACATGCGACGCTCCCCTGGGCATCCTGGACGGCGTATAATCAACTGCTTCATAAAACCCGTAACGCCCTTGAAATCCGTTCTCAGAAAGGGTTTCAAGGTTTTTCAGAGATGCTTCAGGATTAACCATCAGTGCTAAAAGTGTTGCATAAGGAGCAATAACGAGATCCTGTCCCAACCCCCTTTTTAAACCAAGCCCGGGCACGCCAAAAGCCTGGTATTGATAATTCAGTTGTGCATCCACCAGGTTATATCCCGATTCGGAAATGCCCCAGGGAATATTTTTCCTTCTGGCATATTCAATCTGGTTCTGAACCACCCCACGCGCTGTTTTTTCAAGTATGGTATTTTCATAAGAGGGCATGATCAAATCCGGCATCAGGTATTCAAACATCGACCCGCTCCAGGATAATAATACCGGGGCCGCGCCCTCATTGGTAATAAGCCTTCCAAGCGCAAACCAGCTATCCTGGGGTATCTTACCCTGTGCAATGGCCGTATAAATAGCTAACCTGGCTTCCGACGCCAGTATATCATAATAGCTTTTATCTTTCACATCTTCGCTTACATTATATCCGATATGGAATAAATGCTTCGATCTGTCATAAAGAAATTCGTACTCAACGTTGGAAAAACCTTCGCATTCGTTAACCAGCTTTTCTATCTGGCTCAGCTTTTCAAGCGCTTTGCTGTTAGCCGTTTTTAAAGCCTCTGAAAACTTTACCAACCAGTTGGTCTGTTCCTCGCTGGAAGCATGCGCCAGCAATCTTTCCACTGCAGGCAACAGGCTGTTCTTAAAATTGCTGATATCAATGAGAGAAGGGATGTTTTCTAATTGTTTCAGTTCTTCAAATGTGGCAGGCGCAGGAAGCATCGATTGCCAGGGCGCTAAAGCTGAAATAACATTCTGAATATCATTGAGCTGATCCTGAAATTTTTCTAACCATAAAATGCATTGCCTGTTTTCTGAGATATCCTTATTGTTACTGATTGCTGCGGCTAAATCTCTTAATCTGTCGAAATAAGTTTGCTGAATATCGAGGCGCACTGCCGGTGCGCTGCAAAGCCGGGCCAGGTAATCTTCCGGTTCCTGGAAGTATTTATATAAAGCCTTTTCAGCCAGGAAACTTTTAGCCGTTTGCAAGGTATGCATAAGGCCTTCATAAGATTTATGCGAGATGATCTTATCGTGCGGCAATTCCAGTAACCCCTGTCTTAAAACCAGCATATTTCCTATAAAGTTACCGCTGTCAACAGCTGAAATATATTTGGGATAAAGCGGTTGTAAATCAATTGTCCCGTACCAGTTGTAAAAATGACCCCGGTAGCGTTCCATGTCATTTAATGAGCTGAAGGTATTTTGAAGGCGCTCAATTAATTTGTTAAAGGAGATATATCCAAAATCGTATGCCGAAAGGCTTGCCAGGCAGGCAAGGCCAATATTAGTGGGTGAGGTGCGGTGTGCGGTAACCGTTGCCGGTTTCTCCTGGTAATTATCGGGCGGTAAGAAATTGTCTTCTGCTGTAACAAAGTCTTCAAAGAACGACCATGTTTTACGGCTGAGCACCTGTAAGAACTCCGTTTCTTTGGCCGTTATATCAAACGCTGTTTTCGCTCTCGATTTGCTCACTTTCCATGCAATGGCAGGTGATACAAACCATAACAATAAAAAAGGGGCAGCTATGGGTAATACCGAAGGATTATATATAATAACCAATGCGGCCAGCACTGCGGTTATTAAAATGCCAGTCCACATATAAACATAGGCATCTGCTATCGTTTTTTTTCCTTTTGAGCGTTGCGCAGCATAAGGGGTCCACTGCAGCAGTTTTCTTTTGGAAAAGATCATCCGCCAGTTTGCCAGAAAAATGGCATGGGCATTTTTGTAAGCTTCAAAAGGCAGGCAGGCAATGTTAAATAATATCTGACCGACGCTTTGTTTTAAGGTAGCAACAGTATCTGAAATATGCGATCTGCGATCGATATCTTCGGGCCTGCGCAGCAGCTGTATGAAACTGGTGAGCGCTGGCATAAAAAACCAGTATAAAAGCAATCCTGTTATCCAAAGAACAGGATCAGGTAATGCCAGCCAGCTTAGAGCAAGCAATACCAGCAAGGCGGGGGCAGCAAGGCTTCTTTTAAGGTTATCGAATATCTTCCATTTTGATAGGGACGATATATAATTTCTCTGCAGTTTATTCTTTGCATTGGGCGCAAACGGCAATCCCCAGGAAGCGATCTGCCAGTCTCCTCTGATCCATCTGTGGCGGCGGCTTATATCCACCCAATAGGTTTCGGGGTAATCTTCAAAAAGCTGCACATCGGTTAACAAACCCGAGCGTACATAGGACCCTTCCAGCAGATCATGGCTCAATATCCTGTTTTCAGGAAATGCCTTGCCCAATATTTTTTCAAAAACATCGATATCATAAATCCCTTTTCCTACAAATGAGCCTTCATCAAACAGGTCCTGGTATACATCCGATACCAGTTGTGTATAAGGGTCGAGACCGGAATCATTGCTATGCATCCGCGCATAAATTGAACTTGCTTTACCAGGGAGATTAATAGCCGTGCGCGGCTGCAATATGCCATAGCCTTCAACCACACGGTTCTTCTTTTTGCTGATGACCGGCTGGTTTAAAGGATGCGCCATCGTTGCGATCATTTTCCATGCTGCTTCCCGGGGCAATACCGTATCCGCATCCAGTGTAATAACATATTTTACCTGCGAAAGATCTTTTATGTTTCCAACGATCACAGAAAAATCGTCCAGCCCGGTTTTACGAAGCAAACTATTTAGCTCACCCAGCTTTCCCCGTTTACGCTCGTGGCTCATCCACACTTTTTCCCCGGGATTCCATTTGCGCGGACGATGCATCAGGAAAAACTTATCCGGCTGGGAAGCATCGCTGTATTTTAAATTAAGTTGCTCTATTTCTTCGACCGCAAAAGCGATCAGCTCTTCATCGCCGGGCATCATTTCTTTAGGCGCATCAGCAAAATCTGTCAGCAGGCAATAAAATAAGTTATGCTGTGGATTGGACAAATATCTCACTTCAAGCTCGTTAACCAGCGCCTCTACACCTTCTTTAGTGGTTATTAAGCAGGGCACGGCAATAATGGTACTGTTTTCAACCGGTATCGCATGGGAAAAATCCATTTTGGGCAAGGGCTTTGGCTTTACCAGCAGGGTAGCGATCCAGTTTATGACAACAGTTCCAAACTGGCCCAGCACCACAAAGCATAAAAGGCCGGTACCAATTGCCAATAAAAGATCCCGGGCCTGCCTTTCCACATACAGGCCTATCAGCAGGCTTAATATAAAAGCGAAAAGGAAGGTAGCCCCCGCATAAGGAACCAACCTGTTTTTCCTAAACAGGAATTTTATCTGATCTCCCGGAGAGAGCCTGGCTCCGGATAGCTTTATCATCGTATCCCTGCCTTTGTCTACTAAAAAGTAGCCTACATGCTGCTGCCGCTCCGGCTTGCCCGTCGCCTGCATTTGCCGGCTTAGCTCAATGGCCATATCGGCTATTTCAAATTCCTGTTTTTTGCTCTTCTTGCTGATCCATTCCACTACGTGCCTGTAACAATCGCGTGTAGTAAAATCCATATTGGCGTAAGTGCAGGTAACATCGGTGCGTAATATTTTCTCGATCACGCTTACGCTTTCAACAAAGTCTTTCCATTCTGTAGTTTTTAACAGGCGGATGCTTTCGATACTGTTTCTCATGGAAACCTGGTCGGCAGCCTGGCGCTGGTTATGGATATTTACCAGCTCGGCAACGGACTGCCCTGAATCTGACAACTGCTGTTCGATCCAGGATAAAGGCATTGCCAATCCCTGGCCTTTGCCCTGCAGCCTGCGGGTAAACTCTGCTACAAAAGCGCTGTTCAGTATCACATCACTTTTGGCCATTTCCGCAGTGGTAATAATAATGTTTTTAGGATTTTTTTGCGCAATAGCTATAAATTTTTCGGTCCATTCGATCGCTTCATCTTTATCTATCCTGTCCAGCGCAATACGGGATGCAATACGCCGGATATTTTCGATGATCGCAAAGCGAAGCATAATGGGGATTGCCCAAAGCTCCCCAATGGTTAATACATTAATGGCCTGATATCCCTCTATAAAAGCGCTAAGGTTTGCCAGGTCTATCCTGCCATCGTTATGCGCAATAATTTCCAGGGCGATATCATACACCCTGGGCATCCCTGCCGATTTTCCTTTTGCAAGGATAGGCAACGTCTGGCTGTATCCTTTAGGAAGATGTTTGCGGGAAATGTTGATTTGCTCTTTTATCAGGTACAGGTTATCCAGGAACCATTCACTCGCCGGGGCCAGCGCGTGTTTATTTTTTATAGCCTCAGCAAGCAACTGCTGAACCTTAATAATGACATCTTCATTATCGCTCAGTCTTTTCAGCACTTTATCGGGCTGTTTTGTTTTGAGTGTCTCATGCTGGGAGGCAACATGTTTACCAAGCGATTCCATTTGTGCATTGCTCAGCAAATCCAGCCGGAAAGGATCCTCGTTTTTAAATGTGTGTGCGGACTCAAAAGTAAAATAGTCCCTCATTTTCCCTACAATTTCATCTACAGGCTTTCTTATTTTCATGGTTATACGTATAACAATTTTTAAGCCGGGTTGATGATTATCAATAAAAATTTACTGATGCGTATAACAACTATTGTCCTTGTTTGTAGCATTGCTATGGCATGTAATAACTCAGGCGAAAGCGATGAACCTGTAAAATCTTTGTCAGACAGTCTGTTGCAACAGGTATTGGACGGACATGATGTAGCCATGAATAAGTGGATGGAAGGATTCCGGTACGATTCATACGACTTAGAGACAAATTAAAACGGTGTGCAACCGTATAAACACCAAAAACCCGAAAGAGCAACCAGCCGCTCCAAAATGAAGCGGCTCCAATAGTGATATATTCTGTATTAATTGTTTCCCTTCAACCTGCTAAGCTGTAATTCCCGCACAATAGCCCCCTCGGGCGATTGTATTTCAATATCGGTGAACGGTGTGGTTGGAAAAAATATTTCTGTCATTACACTCAGCCCGTTGTCTGCAAATAATTCTACCGATGCTACATCTATCACCAGCGTCATATCCATTTCTTTGTTATCCGAAAAACGTGGCGCGAAATGCCTTCTTGCAAAATATTTTTCAAAAGATATATTACCACTCTTTGTACGGTCGATAAAATACTGGTTTGCTTTGGCATCAAAACCAATCACAAGCTCTTCTCCCTGCGCGTTGGATAAAACAACACTGAATGATTTTGCGTTGCCACTCGTTAGTTTTAATATAGCTGCGCCGTTCAACTTTCCTGTTTTTTTAGTTATATCAACATTCCCGGCCTTTATATTTTTTAATACAATACTTTTTCCAAAAGCTGTATATAGTTCTTTTACAGGCCAGGAAACCACAAGATATTGATCGCCCGTCTTTTTAACAGAAAGCTCCCTTGCAATGGTTGTAGCGCTGCGCCAGTTTTTAGTAGGCACTACGTTAGCATATTGCCAGTTGCTCATCCAGCCCAGAAATACTTTACGGTCGCCGGTATTGCTCCAGGTAATGCCTGCATATTCATCCGGGCCATAATCCAGCCAGCGGGTTTGCGTATCAAAAGGTTTAAAGGTTGTACCGTCAAAATCTCCTGTAAAATATTGTGTGGCCGAACCTCCATTAGGCCCTCCGGGGTTAAGGTTTACGATCAGCACCCATACCTGTTTGCCATCAACAGTAAAAGGAACCAGGTCAGGACATTCCCATACACCACCATGTGCACCGATATTTTTGCCAAATTTGCTTTCTTCCTTCCAGCTTTTCAGATCAGTCGAAGAATAAAAAGTGATATGATCCAAAGTGGCTAATGTCATGATCCATTTTTGAGCAGGTTCATACCACATCACTTTAGGATCGCGGAAATCGCGGATATGG
>JASGEW010000119.1:0-25808 GCA_047606125.1 Niabella sp.
CCTTCTTTCCTGTTTGCCTCAACATCCAGCGATTATGTTTTTTATAAGTATATTAAAGACTCTTATGAGCGTTTTAGAAACGGCTTAATGCCCCCGCCTTTGTGGAGAGAGGGAAGTACTGTAAATGAATCTGATTAATACAGGTTAAGAAAAACAGTTTATAGTTTCCGGGCTGAATTGGACCGATCAGGGTTTTTAATTATGATACTTCTGTTAACCGGGTCGCTACCCTTTCTTCATCGGCTGGCTCAGCATCTTACTTAAAAATTCGGGTGTGATCCCTATATAGGAGGCTACGTATTTTTGAGGCAGGGTTTGAATCAGCGAGGGGTATGTTTTACAAAAATTTCCATACCGCTCAGAAGCTGTGAGGCTTAATGAGTCGATCAGCCGTTGCTGTAAAGTGGCCAGGGACCGTTCTGATAATATTCTGAAATACCTGTTCAGCAAAGGTATGGCTGTGTATAAATTATCCAGGTCAGCCTGTTTTATTAATATTATTTCGCTGTCCTCCACCGCATCAATGTTTAAGGTTGCGGGCTGGTTATATAAAAGGCTTTTCATGTCTGCAATCCACCAGCCGGAAGGTGCGAACTGCAGGATATGTTCCGCGCCGTTTTTATCGATTGAATAACTCCGCAGGCATCCGCTGTTTACAAAGACCAGGTGCTGCGGGTTATCCCCTTCCTGGAACAGGAAATGTTTTTTTTTGAGCTTTTTCTCTTTAAAAAAAGATACCAGCCGGTTCATATCATGGTCACTTAACTGAACATATTTGGATACGCTTTGTATTAGTAGCTCATGGTTCATAGTTCATTGCTGATGTTTATTGTCAGCCCAATATTAAATTAAAAATTTAAAAGCTGCTGAACACTTTCTTCGAGCCGCGCTTTTGCCATAAAGTTTTCTTCCAGCTCCTTATTAAAAGGAACGGGTGTATCGAGCGAGGCGCAGCGCATTACCGGCGCATCGAGCATGTTAAAACAATGTTCGCCTATCCATGAAGCTATTTCTGCACCAATGCCCCCGGTTAATGTGTCCTCATGTAAAATCAAAATCCTGCCGGTTTTTTGCACGGTTTGTTTTATGGCTTCGTAATCTAACGGAAGCAGGGTTCTTAAATCAAGAATTTCAACGTCTGTTTCCGGATGCCGGTTTGCATAAGCCTCCGCCCAGATAACACCCATACCGTAAGTAATAATTGAAAGGTCGGTCCCTGCCTTAACCAGCCGCGCTTTGCCTATTTCCACTTCGTACATATTATTCGGGACAGGGCCTGCAATGCTCCGGTACAATCCTTTATGTTCGAAAAAGAGCACCGGGTTGGGATCATTAATAGCAGCAACCAGTAATCCTTTTGCGTCGTGCGCAGTACAAGGATACACTATTTTTAAACCGGGCGTATGAAAGAACCATGCTTCATTGCTTTGACTGTGGAACGGTCCGGCTCCTACGCCGCCGCCGGTTGGCATTCGTATCACCACATCAGCCGGCTGGCCCCACCGGTAATATATTTTTGCAAGATTATTTACGATCTGGTTAAATGCCATCGTAGCAAAATCGGCAAACTGCATTTCTACCACTGCTTTATATCCTTCTAAAGCCAACCCTAATGAAATGCCTGCTACAGCGCTTTCACACACCGGCGTATTCCTGATCCGCTCTTTTCCAAACCCATTAAGAAGCCCTTCGGTAACTTTGAAGGCGCCTCCATACTCCGCAATGTCCTGGCCCATCAATATTAACCGGTCGTGCTCTTTTAAGGATTGATGCAGCCCTTCCCTGATCGCTTCTACAAACTTTTTTTCAGACACTTCATTTTCATCTACATTCAACAACAACTCGCTTTGCCCGTGCGGCGCATACACCTCCTCAATTTCGCCTTCTGTGTTTTTAATAACAGGGATCGCTACCCGGGTTGCCGCATCCAGTTCGTCTTCAATATTCTTTTTGATTTCCTCTCTTATATTAATGATACCGGCTTCGGTAATCACCTCCTGATCCAGTAAGAACCTTTCAAAATTGTTAACAGGTTCTTTCTTTTCCCAAAGCTCAAACAGGTGCTGCGGTACATATTTTATACCGCTTGCTTCTTCATGACCTCTCATACGGAAGGTAGTACATTCTATTAAATAGGGCTTCTGGTTGTCAATACAATATTCCCTTACTCCTTTAACCGTGTCGTACACAGTAAGTATATTATTTCCATCAATTGTAATGCCTTCCATTCCATAGCCTTTGGCTTTATCAGCGAGGCTTACACACCGGTATTGCTCATGAACCGGCGTACTAAGCGCATAACCATTATTTTCTATTAAAAAAATAACCGGCAGATCCCATACGGCGGCCATATTCAATGCTTCGTGAAAATCTCCTTCGCTGGTGCCCCCTTCGCCTGTAAAGGCCAGGGTTACCTTATTTTTACCGGCAAGCTGATGGGCCAGAGCCACACCATCTGCTACAGCAAGTTGCGGGCCTAAATGTGAGATCATACCACAGATATGATGTGCCCTGCTGCCAAAGTGAAAACTACGTTCGCGCCCCTTACTATATCCGTTTGCATTTCCCTGCCATTGATTGAATAATGTATGCAGGGGTATATTACGGGTGGTAAAAACACCAAGGTTCCGGTGCAGGGGCATTATCCATTCGTCCTGCTGCAAAGCCAGCGTGGCGCCTACGGAGATCGCTTCCTGGCCTATGCCGCTAAACCATTTGCTTATTTTGCCCTGGCGAAGTAAAATGAGCATTTTTTCTTCCGTAAGCCGGGGATATAAAATGCTGCGATACATTTGCAACAGCTGCGCATTGGATAAATTTTTCCTGTCGAAAAACATAGTACAAACGTAGGCCTTTTTTATGTACGATGTACGATGTTATATGTACGATCCGTACAACGGATACCGTACACCTGACATCGTACATAGGTGATGATACCTATTCCACAGTACAAGAGTGCGACGCAACACCGATGCCATTTGCCCTGCGATTGGTATCAAAAAATATGGCACAGGGCTTGCTTAAATTATTGTATTTTGCAATATATCTTTTATGAAAAAATACTTCCTGATTATTCTTTTTTTTAGCGTAGCGATTGATGTACCGGCACAATACCAGGCAAGCCGCTATGATACCAGCTATTATATTTCTTACAGGAATAAACTAACCTTAGGCACTTTATTTACCAAAAAAAACACGGTGTTCAAAACCAATGCGCCCGATGCAGATCATTCGCTGCGATACTTATCAAACAGCCCTGCAAGGTTTGGTTTTTCCGCCGATCATGATTTCCTGGCGCTCTCCGGAACAGTGGGTATCGGCAAACTTGATCCCTCCTACTCAACCCATAAAGGAAAGACCCAACAGCTTAACCTCCAGTTAAGTTTTATCGGCAGAAAGGTATTGGCAGATATTTATTTTCAAACCTATAAGGGCTTATACATTCACCCAAAGCATAACGCTGTAAGCAACAGCGGCAATTATTATATACGGCCCGATATTAAGACGGGTTTATACGGAACAACAGTAACGCTTATCCGTAACAACAGGAGGTTTACCGCGCAGGGACCTTTCCTGCTGGATGCATGGCAGAAAAAATCAGCCGGCTCCCTGTTGTATGGAGGCGAAGCTTTTTACGGTACGGCCAGGGGCGACAGCGCTTTTATACCCTCGCTACTTGCAAATGAGTACCCGCACGCCAATGTTTCAAAAATCAGTTTTATAACATTTGGTCCCGGCATAGGATATGGGTATACCGCAGTCATAAAACAGCACCTCTTCATTACCGGGCTGGCTTCGGTAAATGCAGACATCAGCTATATTAAGGAGTGGGATACGGATAATAACGCAGGCTTTGCATGGAAATTTAATCCGAACCTGAAAGTAAAAAGCGCTATTGGTTATAATGCCGAAAAATGGGGCATTGCCTTGTCGTATGTTTCCAACCGCTTATTCTTTAAAGCGGCTGAAGCCGATGCTCGCTACCTGAACTATAACGATAATTATAAGCTGATGTACGTGCGCCGCATCAATGCCGGCAAAACCATCCCCAAAATAACCAACTGGGGCAGAAAGGCTATTAATAAAATAGGATTAGGCTTTTTGGTGAATTGATATATAATAACTGCATTAAGATCAATACCTTTTCTTTTGGCGTTTGTTTTCAGGGCAAGGGGAAGATAGGAGAAGCATGCAGCCTAATTCCATCAAAGCACTCTGTGTATTCCTCTCTTTTTAGCGGGAAAATAAATTCCGGAGCTAACTTTGGCAGGAAAAAAGCATTGTTTTTTAATATTTAAAAAACAATGGTCAGCATTTTATGAAAACGGAATTTTTATTAATATTATTTCTTATTCCTATACTTGCTTATGAACAGAAAAGAGCTGCTAATGATTGCTTAATTGCATATTTATGACAATGGTCCGGACTATTTAGAGGAAGGCTTATTTAGGTTCGTAGAAAATGGTAAAATAGGATTTGCAAATCCCGACGGGCTAAAAATCATTGATGCTAAGTATGATTTTGCAACGCCTTTTTCAAATGGTATTGCTGAATATTACATTGGCGGAGAAGAAATCTATGAAAACGGAAAATCAAGAAAGCAAATAATTCAGGAAAGCGGATATAAAGGATTAGCCGACAGGCATTGGACCTGGGGAGGTGATATTAAAGAAAATGGATGCTTAAACAAGTTCGGCCAAGAATTCGGGAAAATCAGTGCTTTGAAAAATGACAAACGGGAAGCCTGGACAAAAGACGGGAAACATTATTTACTTAACAAAAAAGGTAAGATTATTAAAAAACTAACGCCTGCCAGATTTTGACATTATTTGCGACGATATCACTTCTATCAACTTTTGCAGTGGGACCTTCTTCGCTGATTTTTAGAAAAAATTATCCCGTACAGACCATCATTCAGGCTTTCTCATAACCACAAAAAATTTTTATAAAAAAATTTGCGTAGTTATTTGACTACATTTATATTTGCAGTCAAATAACTACATAATAAAACCGAAAGGCGCCATCAGCCTTTTTAAAAAACAATAAAGCATAACTGATGAATTTAAGACGAGACGTATTCCAGGCAATAGCAGACCCTACAAGAAGGGCCATACTTATGCTGGTTGCTACACAATCACTGACCGCAGGAGCAATAGCCGCAAACTTTGACACGGCACGACCAACCGTTTCAAAACACTTGCAAATTCTTACAGAGTGCGAATTGCTTAAACAAGAGCAAAACGGCAGAGAAATGTACTATCACCTGAACGCAAAAAAAATGAAAGAAGTGGCAGATTTTATTGAACCGTTCCGCAAAATGTGGGACGACAGGTTTAACAAGCTGGAAACTGTAATGAAATCGAAGATCCACGAACACAAAAAGAAACAATCATAACAGGAATGAAAACCATAAAAGCAATGGAACAAAAAACAAAAGTAAATGCCGAAGACGGCAAACAGGAAATCATAATTACAAGGGAATTTGATTTGCCATTGGAATTTCTTTTTAAAGCATTTGAAGAACCTGAACTTTTTGAGCAATGGATGGGAACGAAGGTGTTGAAAATGGAAAACAAAAAACACGGTTCATACTCTTTCGAAACATCGCATAACGGGAACGTGGTATTTCGTGCAAATGGAACAATACACGAATTTGTGCCGAATCAAAAAATTACACGAACATTTGAAATGGAAAACACACCGTTCCCCGTTCAGCTTGAATATTTAACGTTTGAAAAATTAACGGCCGACACCAGCAAACTTACAATGCATATCGTGTTTAAATCTGTTGAGTTCAGAAATCAACTTTTACAATTACCGTTTGCACAAGGCATCAATATGGCGCATGACAAACTACAAGAAATCGTAAACAAATTAAAATAAAAGATCATGACAAAAAGAAACAAAATCATCTATTGGATTGCCACTGTTTGGTTAGCAATAGGAATGACCTCTACAGGAATGGTGCAGCTTGTCAAAATGAAAGAAGAAGTTGAAAAAACCTCATTGGGTTTGGGCTATCCAGCCTATTTTTTAACTATAATTGGCGTTTGGAAATTGTTAGACGTAGTGGCGGTTCTTATTCCCAGATTCCCTTTGCTAAAAGAATGGGCTTATGCCGGATTTTTCTTTGTTATGTCGGGAGCACTCATTTCTCACTTAGCTGTTGCAGACAAAGAAAGCTGTTGAGCTGTTTGGGCCAACATTGCTTTTAATCCTTACGATTGTGTCGTGGTATTTCCGGCCAACCAATCGAAAATTATCGATCGCACAACAATGAAAACAGCATTAATCTGCCAGGTAGATATTTTGGTTGCGACTAACCCTCATCAGTTATTCAGCCCTGAAAACAATGCCGGGTAATCAGTTTCAATAATATCCGGCCGTTTTATAAGTTCTGAGCAATAAGCTTTCAATCGTTCTGTATCGGTTTTAAGCTTGTCAAATGTTGGCGGGAAGGAGTAAAAACACATAACATCCTTATGCCGGAGAAACCTGCAGATCCCGCTGGTTTTTTGAGAAACTGAATCTCCCACATAGGCAATGATCCGGTTATAGGGTATCCCGGTCTCTTTAAAAGCACCCAGGTCGGCCTCTCTTTTTATGGCGATACATAATAAAACATTATCAAGCCTTTCATAATAGTAAAGCACTTCCTTCATGGAACGAACACTCAGGATGAGATTCGGATAATTCCCCCCTTTAAACAGCTCTACATATTTTGACCAGGGAATATTTTTATTGTCCAGGTTAAAGATCGTTTTATCCTTTCAACAGTCAAGCGCTTCTTTAAGCGTTGGAATTTTATAATTGGTTAAACGCCCCTCCCGGTCTTTTAACCTGGCTTTTGACAATTGTGCGTAGGTAGTCTCACTTACCTTTCCCTTTATATTGGTTACACGCTCCAGCTGATCGTCATGCATCAGCACGATCACGCTGTCTTTGGTATACCGGGGGTCTATTTCAAAAAAAGAGGGCATCCGGCTTAACGTTTTTTCCATGGCTTCAATGCCGTTTTCGGGATAGCCGGGCAACAACCCGCCCCTGTGGCCGGAGATGATCACCGGCTTTTCATCTTCATAATGAAAAAACTGCTGCAAGCTCCGCCATGTTTTTAACGGGGGTAGTATGAAGGTTCCCCTGGGCTGTAATACCGGTTACGGATAGTACAGCCATTACCAACATAAATAAAATCTTCTTAAAATTCTGCCTCATAATAACCCTGTTTAAATTTTTGTAACTCCGTTGCTGTATAAGTGGGGCATGCACCCTGCCGGGTGGCGATAAATGCGCTCAGTACCACCGCATCTTTCAGTATCTGATCATTGGCGGCACCATTCAATTTTCCTCCGACAAATGCGGCCAGAAACGAATCACCGCTGCCAACCGTATCTTTTACCAGAACAGTAAGCCCCCCGATATCAAGCTGCTCACTCCTGTTGTAATAAGCGGCGCCGTCTTTCCCTTTTGTAAGGATGGTCTCCTGTATATTTTCAAAAGCGGAAAAAATAATTGCGATACCGTCCTGGTCTGTTTGTGCTTCCCGGTTCAATAATGCTATGATGAACTCCAGTTCATCCCGATTGAGTTTTAAGCTATGGCAGGACCGAATGAGCAACAGCAGCGTTTCTGTATCCACATAAGGCGGCCTGAGATTTAAATCCAGTACCCGCCACTTTGCATTTTCCAGATAACGGAGAAGCGTAGCCCTGGTATAAGCGTTCCTGGCAGCAAGCGTACCATAAACAAATGCATCGGCCAGTTTTATTTCATCAGCCAGGGTTGCATTGTATTCAATAAAGTCCCATGCAACATCTTCGGTAATGGTATACCTTACCTCGCCGTTGTGCAGCAGTTTTACCCGGACTGTTGAAGTTGGGTGCGTAACGGATATATTACAATAGTTTGCCGGTAATTGCCACTGATCCAGCTGATGCAGGATCCCTTTACCCAATTCATCACTTCCTACCTGCGACACTATGATGGGGTCCACCTTCAATTTAGAGAGATGATAGCATACATTCAGCGGCGCTCCGCCGATCGTTTTTGTTGCGCCAAAATCATCCCATAACACTTCTCCAAAGCAAATAACCTTATTTTTCATCCGTAGTCCCCTCCTGTAACAACTGGTTCATTAAAAAGCGCATATCCCTTTTTCCCAGGGCGTCCATATACTTCATAAATAAGTTTTTTGCCGCAGGCTCCTGCTGGACTGAATGCAACATGGGAAGCCGGTCTATAAATTGATCCGGGCCCCAGGAAGGTTCCTTAAAAAGAACCAGCAGCAGGTCCCTGTTCAGATCCTGTACCTCTCCCATTTGATTTTTTTTGAACTCCAAATCCAGGTAATAATACCAGGCTGCCAGGATCAGTACGCCGAACCGGATCTGCGGGGTGTTTTTTTTCAGCTGATCGCTGATAATGGGCAGCACAAATTTGGGTATCTTATCCGTAGACCCGGAAATGATCCGGGTGGTGCTGTCGTTGATCATGGGGTTACTAAACCGGGATAGCAGTTGCTGCACATAATCCGGATAGCTCACCGCTGCAACAGGGCCCAGGGTTGGAATGACCTCTTCGGAGCAATAGCGCCGGAAAACGGCGTTTATTCCATCATTTTTTATAGCCGTATGAATACGATCATACCCTAATGCATATCCCATAAGTCCTGTTAGTGAATGCCCGCCGTTTAATAAGCGCAACTTCATTTTTTCATAGGGCGCTACCTGCTCCACCAATGTAGCACCCATACCCTGCAAGGGAAGGCCTGAAAGCCGACGATCATTTTCGATGACCCATTGAAAATAATCTTCACAAACCACCAGGCAGTCATCTGTGATGTTCTTGATTTTTGCGAAATCATCTTTCTGCTTTTGAGTAGTTGCCGGCGTGATCCGGTCTACCATTGTCTTAACAAAACTAACCTGCTGCTCCACCCAGTCAATGATGGAAGGATCAAACCGCTTTAAAAATTCCAGCAATGCCAACCGCAGGATGTCCCCGTTATGCTGCACATTATCGCAGGACATCAATACAACAGCGCCGGAGTTTTCTGCCATACGCTTCTTCAGCCCTTCTGCCAAAACGCGAAAAACAGTCTTAGGCGTACCTTCCCGCAACAAATCTGCCTGCACAGCCGGAGTATCCCACATAAAAGTATGATTGGTATCATCCACATTATAGCCTCCTTCGGTAATAGTAAAACTGATGATCCTGGTTTGTGGGGCTGCAATACGCGCCAGGATGGTTTCATAATCTTCAGAAACATGCAGCAGCTCCTTAATGGCCGATACCAGCCGGGTGCTGCTTTGCCCGTCTGGAGAAAACTGTTGTACAAAATACAAACAATCCTGTTGGCGGAACGCTTTTGTAAACGGGATGTCCTGGGGTAGTATACCAATACCCGTAATTCCCCAGTGCCTAAATTCCTGAGCCTGGTTTTGCAGGTGCTGCAATGCCCATGCCTGGTGTGCCCGGTGAAACCCACCCACACCAAAATGCAATATGGGGAAAGGCGGATCCCCTCTTTTTAAAAGAGGGTCCGGTAATAATTCCTGTAGCGCTGCATTCTTATAATTCAATTGCATTTTTTATTTTTTAATCCCTTTGAAACAAAACGGCAGCAATAATGATGACGCCTTTAATGATCTGCTGGAGATAAGAGGTAATATCCAACAGGTTCATCACATTACCGATCATACTTAATATAAATACGCCCAACAGCGTGTTGAGCACAGATCCTTTTCCGCCTGCCAGCGAAGCCCCGCCTATTACAACGGCTGCTATGGCATCCAGCTCCAGCCCCACCCCTATATTGGGCGTGCCCACCCCTGTTCTTCCAACCATTAACAGGGCGGCTAATGCGGCCATTACCGAACAGATCACATATACTGCAAATTTTATTCTTTTTACGGCTACCCCGGATAAACGCACCGCTTCTTCGTTAGATCCGATAGCCAGAACAATCCTTCCAAAAATGTTATACTTTAATAAAATATACAAGACAATAAAAACACCCAGCAACAGAGTGGCTGCGATGGGGACACCCAGAAAACTGCCGGTGCCCAGCACAAGGATCTTTGCAGAATAGGGCCCGACGCTGATGGGCGCGCCTTTTGAAAGCAGGTACCCTGCACCTCTTACCATCGACATCATAGCAAGCGTAACGATGAACGAAGCTATTTTACGATAGGCCACAAGATAGCCGGAAATGCACCCTATACAGAGGCCGGTTAGAAGAGATAACAGGAACGCCACCGGGAAATAAACTTCATAGCTTAACAGGGAAAATGCAACACCAATCATAGCCACAACGGAACCCACTGAAAGATCAATCCCCCCCGTAAGGATCACCAGCAACATTCCCATGCTTACCAATCCTATAGGGGCCGATTGCCGGACCAGGTTAGCGATATTGTTGGCGGTGAAAAAGTTTTCCGTTATCAGCCCCGATACAACCAACATCAGTATAAAAATGATCCCCGTATTATACTGGTAAAAATGGCTTTTTATCCGTTCAATTTTCATTCGTAAATTTTTAATATTCTTAATGGTCAATGCAACTTATCCGCATCCAATGATTTATATACGGTTTTCTTTTCTTCAATGGCTAACCGGAGCAGCTTTTCCTCAGAAAAATCGTTCTTTTGAACTTCCCCGGTCAGTCTTCCTTTTTTCATTACGATGATCCTGTCGCACAGGGTCATTAATTCTTCAAGATCTGAAGAAACAACAATCAGGGTTTTTCCTTTATTGGTCAGCTCAAATAAAATATCATATATCTGGGCGCGGGCACCTACATCAACACCCCTGGTGGGCTCGTCTATCAGAAGGATATCAGCACCGCTGTTGATCCACTTTGCCAGGATTACTTTTTGCTGGTTTCCCCCACTGAGGGCGTTGACATTTGCTTCTATGGAAGCACATTTTATTTTCAGCCGGTCGGCTAACGTTTTTGTATTTTCAACTTCCTTATTCCGCTTTATAAACCCCCAGCCTTTGTTTATTAAACGGTAGTTGGTAATTGATATGTTGTTCCGGATACTTTGGCTGAGTATACCTCCTTCCTTCTTCCGGTCTTCCGGTAGCATCCCAATATTATTAGCCACACTTATTTTAGGAGAAGAAGCATCTGTTAATTGATCATCAATATAAATCTTTTTATCCGCAGCTGCATCCGCACCAAAAATAGCCCGTAATAATTCTGTTCTCCCTGAGCCTACCAGGCCGGCAATGCCTAATATTTCGCCCGACCGGGCTGTAAATTCAATTTCAGCATCCGCCATGGGTAGTTTGATGCCGGATACTTTGAACAGGGATGTTTTGCCAGCAGTATCCTCCGGTTTTCTGAATGTGCGCAGCAACTCTTTACCCAACATCATTGCGATCAGCTTATCGTTGTTCAGCTCCCGGTTCTCAACAGTGGTTATTGCTTTTCCATCTCTTAAAACCGTGATGCTGTCTGAGATCTGCAGGATCTCCTGCAGGTGGTGCGAGATATAGATGATGGCTATATTTTTCTTTTTTAACTGCTCTAATACCTTATATAGTATGGTTACCTCATGCGGACCTAATACGTCTGAAGGTTCGTCCAATATGATCAGCTTGATATCAGTTGTGAGCGCTTTGGCTATTTCAACCACCTGTTGTTCCGCTACGCTGAGCTTTGCTACCTTCTTTTTCACGTCCAGGCTGAAACCAAGGCTCTTTACAAGCTCACCGGCTTTTCGGTGCAACCGATCCCAGTTGATCCAAAAGGATTGCCCCAGCTGGTTTAAGAATATGTTTTCGGAAGCGGTGAGCTCCGGAACTAATGAAAATTCCTGGTAAATGATCCCGATGCCTTCATCCCGTGCCTTTTTGGGCGTATTGATCTCCTGTTCAACACCGTCTATAAAAATGGAACCGGAATCTTTTTGAACCGCACCAGAAAGGATCTTCATTAAAGTAGACTTGCCGGCACCATTTTCTCCCAGTAACGCATGTATTTTTCCGGATTCTACAGACAGGCTGACATTGTCCAGCGCCCGGGCGCCGCCATAGGATTTGGAGATATTTTTTAACTCAATCATTTTTCAGAACAGGGAATTGGGATTATAGAACTGGTTCACATTCTGCCGGTCAATAATAACAGATTTTGTATAGTTCACCTGCTTGATGCCTTGCTCTCCATTTAAATAGCGGGCAACTATAGTGACCATATTTTCTCCTAAAATATCCGGACTATTCTGTGCAGTAACACTGTAAAGGCCTTGTTTAATGAGCTGGTACGCTTCTTTTTGTCCGTCTACCCCCACTACGGCAATCTGTTGTTGCAAACCCATTTCCTTAATCGTTTTCAGCGCACCAATTGCCATGGCATCATTTTCGGCAAAAAGCACATTGACCTCTTTATGCGCCACCAGGATGTCTTCCATTGCCTTAAGACCTCCGTTATTTGTCCAGCCGCCCCAGCCCTGGGTAAGAATACTGAAATCCACCTTATTTTCATTATACAATTGCGCGTCTGACAGCCCTCTTACAAAACCCAGCCTCTTTTCCCGGCCAACCGGGTTGCCCTGGTTACCACTGATTAACGCGATGTTCAAATGCGGTCGTTTTATATTATTGACCACCCATTCACCCAGCAGTTCTCCATTCAGCTCATTATTTGCCACAACACTGGAAATATAAGGAGCAGCATCATCAATAAAACTGTCGAGGATAAATACCAGCACTCCCTGCTCTTTGGCCTTTTTCACAACAGGGATCAATGCCTTTGGATCCAGTGGATTTAAAATAAGCACCTTTATGCCTTTTGACAACAGGTCTTCTACTGCCAGCACCTGTTTATTAATATCTCCCTGCCCGTCAGTTGTTAGGTATTGCATACCATAATGTAAAACATGTTCCCTTACAGACTGCTCCAGGGCTACATAAAACGGCGCATCTAACGTAGGCGTGCAATATCCCACGGTTATCTTAGAGAGATCTTTACCTGAAACATATACCTGTGCGCTGTCTTTAGCAGACAACTTTTCAGCGGTACTCTTTTCTTTAGGAATACAGGAAAAAAATAATTGGCAAATTAAAAAACAATAAATGATCCTCATAGCTTTTCTAATTGTTTGTTGGTACATTTCATTTGTCCAGTTTTTTATGCATACAAAATCTTTAAATAGTCTTGGTTCAATTATCTTACAGATGATTTATTAATAACAAGCGCGCCTTTGAATTCTTCAAGCTGTTTCTCCAAATTATTACCATTATTATCTATCTGATTCAACAGGTAATCAATCGCCGCTTTACTCATTTCTTGTAAGGGTTGCTTCAAATACGTTATGGGCGTCCGGAACAGTTTATAGGCCTCCGCCTCATCAAAACAAACAATACCCAACTGGCCAGGTACAGGAATGTCAATAGAAGCAATTTCCGAAAGACCGGCCATAGCTACTTTATTTGTAAAGAAACAAAGGCTGTCTACCTGGTCCTGAAACAGGCTCTTATGGATCACATCCCGGATCTGCGCCTCCAAACGTTCTTCCTCTATTTCATATACAAAGGGCTCCTGGTTAAGGAGCAACCGGCAGGTGTTTATATAGCCGACCTTGCGCTCCTGTAGATGGACAAGATTCCTGTTAATCGTTACCAGTCCCAACCGTTTAAAACCATTTTCAACCTGGTGCGTAACGATCTTTTGTGAGGCATCCAGATTATTAAGTATTATTGACGGAGCATTGGGGAAATCATCAAATTTCCTATCAATTACAACAAAGGGCTGATTCAGGTCAGTAAGCAACTGAATACAATGTTCCGCTTTTTCAGGAATCGCTAAAATAAACCCGTCTACCTGTCGGGATAATAAGAGGTCCAGAATCGAATGAAAACGGTCCGGCTTTTCATAGGCGCTTCCATAGATAACATGATAACCGTGCAAGTTTGCCTCATCTTCAATGTATTTTGCTATGGACGAATAAAACAGGTTCGATATATCCGCAACAATTAGCCCCAATGTAAAGGTGTGGTTAGTTTTTAAACTTTTTGCAATCTGATTAGGAGAGTAATTCATTTTTGCTGCAAGTGATTTTATTTTTGCAGCTGTGTGATCATTTATTTTATCCGTCTTTTTTCCGTTCAATACATAAGAAACCAGTGCCACCGAAACACCCAGTTCGCCGGCAATATCCTTCATTGAAATTTTTTTCCTTTCCACTTTAGTTATTAAAATCAAGTCTGATTATAGTATAATTTTTAATAAGAACCATTTTCTGAAAAATTCTTTTATCTTGGATGCATCAAGTCCGTAATAGGAGTTCCAACACAACCATTAGGCATTTGAATACGTAGCAACGCTGCCAGGGTCGGTGCAATATCGGTAATATATACTTCGCGATTGGATGCACCCTTATGTACGCCCCAACCAAAAAACAAAAGAGGTATATGTGTATCGTATGGATTCCAGTTGCCATGATTTGTTCCAGTTTCCAATGTTTCATACCACCCGGGTTCAGGAATAATTATTAGCGGGCTCGTTCTTTTGGGGTTAAATCCGTTAATAATCATTTCTTTAATTTTCGCAGGGATTGCCACCTTTCCAATATCTCGTATATCCACAACAAACTGAATACCCTGCTGCTGCTGCAAATAGGAAATCGTTTGGGTCTTGATCAGGTCGAAATCCAGGCGGGCTTTATTTATTTTAGTCTGATCAAAATTTACATGATAATTAGTAAAAGAGTTTATAAGATGTTCCATTCCAAACTGTGTAAGAAGCATTTTGTTCAGGCTATCGATTACTGAAGTCCCCGGAGCTACTCCCCTGAATAAACCGGCCGGCAATCTATATTTTTGAGAAAAGCCTACAGCATTTGCAGCACCATGGTCCGCAGTCAAAAATAACAGATAGTTACCTGTACCCACCTCCTCATCCAAGAATTTCAGAAACTCGCTCAAATCTCTATCCAGCCTTAAATAAGTATCCTCTTCTTCAATAGAATTGGTACCGAACTTATGACCAACATAGTCTGTGGAAGCGCAGTTGATCGTCAGGAAGTCAGTTACGCTTCCTTTACCTAAATTGTTTTCAGATATAGCTGATTTTGCAAAAAGTAAAGTTAATGTGTTACCAAATGGAGAATACCTGATTGCTCCGTAATCCTTATTATAAATTTCCTTCATTTTGTGAGGAAATACGGGCAACTCTTCTTCTTTAAATTTACCTTCCCATGGTACATTATCAGCGGTGCTTTGAACATAAGTATCCGAAGAGTATAACGTTTGCCAATCATTTGCAACAAGTTTTGAAGGGAAATCGCTTTTATTAAATGATACGACCCACGAAGGAAGTTGTTCCATATAATAGGAACTACTGATAAACTTACCGCTGTTATCATCAAACCAGAAAGCTGCATTAGCCAAATGCCCTGCAGGAAGTATAGCAGCCCTATCTTTTAATGATATTCCGATAACTTTAGATTTGAAATTTGAAGCCAATCTGAGCTCATCAGTAATAGTTGATGCTAATAAATTTTTAGGCGACATTTTACCGGCACTTCCGTCAGCGCCAACTGTTTCTACCGCCTCATCACCTGTACAATACTCTTGGTCCCCGTTTAACTGATCAATCCAGTCATTTGCAGTAATACCATTAATAGCAGGAACAGAGCCTGTAAAAATAGCGGCATGTCCTACACCGGTGTACGCAGGAAGGTAATTAATAAACGTATTCTCGCATGAAAATCCGTCATTTAAAAGCCTCTTAAATCCTCCATCGCCGTAACGATCATAAAATCTGTATAAATAGTCCCATCGCATTTGATCTATCACAATCCCAACTACTAATTTGGGACGAGGAAAATCACCTATTCCCCTTTTACTTATATTTTGTGAGAAGGAGGCGAATAGCAACAAAAAAAAGATAATGAACAGAAACGTCTTTTTTATCATTTATGTGGTATTAATATCAAAAATTTATTTCCTTCCTGCAGATGCTTTTATACTCATGAGTAACGCTGCAGGATAATTAGTAGTTAAAGCGTGTAATTTCTTAATTTTTGAAATATAATACTCTTTATCTTTCTCCGAATCCACATGATAAATACTTACTTTAATCCCTTTTTTCAGATAGTCCTCGATGGAATAAACACCTTTAACCATTCCATCGTGATAGAACACTTTCGTATTATAGAAATTTGCCCAATTGAAGTCTTCTTCTTTAAATTGTTCAGGAGAAAAATGAGTGTCCATTAACCCACATTGCCATTCTCCCTTAGCGCCCTGCAGAGCACTTATATGTATTTTTTTTCTCGGAGTAATTACTTCCACAAAATTCTGAGCATGCATTTTACGAATGATATCCGACGAAACTTCAATACATTTGGAAGCTAATTCATCAGCTCTTGACGCAGGGATTGAAGACATAAACTTTACATCAATCCATAGAATTGTGGTTCCTGCATCCAATACATGTTTTAAATATTCTTCAAGGCTCGGTATCACCTCTCCATTTTCAAGTTTCGCCGCATTTACGATTTCATCAAACGTAGCCTCCCAGGGATGGAAGCCGTTGATTTTATCATTTTCATCTGCGTGTGCAACAATCACCCTGTTGTCCTTAGTTAGATACACATCGCACTCTGATGCATAACAACCCAGGCCAATGGCATAAGTAAGCGCTTCTATTGAGTTATCGGGACAACCTTTTTCCAGAGAGCCGCCGCGATGCGCCACTACATTGTTATTTACTTTTTGAGGTCTGGGCAAATCTGTTTTAAGATATTTGTTATTCATCCGTTTTCTGACTTGTGCGTTCAGTGTTGTGGTTGCCACTAATAACATAATTAAAGCCGGCCATAAGAAATATTTTTTCATGATCATTTTTTAAATTAAAATTAGAATGGAGTGTGAACTATAAGGCAGCCAACATAGCCTTTGGATAATTGGTACATATTGCATACAATAAATTGGATTTAGTTGCATACCAGGTTCGGTTCATTTCGGTATCAACATTATATACACTTACCTTTACGCCTGCATTTGTATAATCTTCCAAAGAATAAGAGCCCGTTGTTACTCCATTACTATAAAAGATATCATCAATTGAAAAGTTAGCCCACACAGTACCACTGCTTTTAAATGCCGAAGGGGTTACTGCCGTATTCATATAAGCGCAGTTCCATTCTCCCTGTGAAGCAGTAATGGCCCTTTCCAATACCGCGGCTCTTCCCACTATGAATTCAACGAAATTATTAGCCTTTTTATCCCTGATAATTTCACTGGCCCTTTCAGCTGCAAGAGACGAGTATTCATTAGCTGTGGTAGTTGAAACCGCTGTTATAGATTTCACATCCAGCCAAAGGATGGTGGTTCCCGCTTCTAAAACCCGGTCTAAATAATCTTCTAGGATTGGAATATCTTCTCCATTAGTCAGTTTGCCAGCACGCGATATCTGCTGATAAGTAGCCTCCCATGGATAGAACCCGTTTATTCTATCTAAGGCGTCCGCATGCGCAACAATCACTTTATTGTCCTTTGTAATATAGATATCACACTCTGCCGCAAACAAACCTAAACTAATTGAATAGTTTAATGCTTCCATAGAATTATCCGGACAACCAACTTCTGACGCGCCTCCCCTATGGGCGACTACTTTATTAGTGGCAACCAGCGGTTTGGGAAGCGTTTCGGACTGCGCAATTTCATGGAATTCCTGTTGCTTTTGACAAGATGATAGTGCAAAATAGAAAAATATTAAACTATAGTAACCTATTTTCATAATTATATTTTGAAGCGTCTTTAAATTTTTTATGAAGGACACAACCAAGATAGATTGCTTAATCCCCTTCATTTTGAAACCTTAGGGAACATATACCACTCTAAGGCCAAGGTAATTTCTTGTAAAACTATCTGTATTACTTCCCCTGTAACTTACGGCATGGCTTGCAGCGCCATGATACCAGCTGCCTCCTCTTAGGATTCTATTTGTACCAACACCAACCGGATCGGTAACGTCGGCGGCAGTATAAGATTGTAATTGATCCATACACCATTCGTACACATTTCCGCTCATGTCATATATTCCTAATTCATTGGGCAGGAAACTGCCCACCGGTTTTGTTTCATTTAAAGCCAAAGCCGAAGAGTTGGCCACATCATTTAAAGTATTACTTCCGCTATAGATGGTTCCTTTAGACAAATCTCCCCCTCTGGCTGCATATTCCCACTCTGCCTCAGTAGGCAACCGGAACGTCTTTCCGCTGGCCTCGCTTAATAAAGTAGTAAATTGAGTAGCCATGGGATAGCTCACCATTTCAACAGGATTATTATCCGCAACAAACTGTGACGGGTTTGTTCCCATTATCTGCGCATACTGCGCCTGTGTCAACTCATACTTCCCAATATAAAAATCATGGGTAATCGTTACTTTATGTACCGGGCTTTGGTTGGCAGCAGCCGAAGCGTAGTAATTAATCCCCGAAGCATCAGTACTTTGGGCGCCCATATAAAAGGTTCCGGCCCGAACAAGTATCAACTCAATTCCATTGATGGTGATCTCATTCACATTATCAGGCTTTGCCTGGGTTATTACAATCTGGGAACTCGCAATATTGGGGGCCTCTCCCGCAATCAAATAAATGGTATCCGTTCGCATTGCATCACTTTCATTTGCTGATACCGATACTTTGATGCTAGCTGATTCTTTTGTTACTGCTATCCAATCCGCATTGCTATTGGCAGCCCAGCTAGAAGTATTTGTAGTAATATTTATCGATTTTTCCTGCGCCTCAGATGAAAAATTTATGACCGCTTCTGCTGCTGTTATAACCGGGTCGGGCAAAGCAGAAACCTGATCTACCTCAATCACTTTTTCAAGTTCTTTGTCATCTGCAAGAACCCTTACTGTAACAGTTCCGCTTCTTCTATATCCAGTATTTTCAGGGGCAGATATTGAAATGGCCTCCTCTTCCTTGCCGGCTGCGCTGGTTGTGGTTTTTGTAGCTGTCAGCCACTCTTCCGAAGATATAACTTCCCATGAATCATATTCTTTACCAGCAAATGCAACGGATACAATTTGTGAAGCACCATCCACATCGAGTTCGATTTCGGTTTGAGAAAGGCCAACCCTTAACGAAGGATTTGTACTGTTAAAATCAATTACATCATCCGGTCTGTTGCAGGAATACACTCCAAACATAAGTGCCCCTAATGACATAAAAACAATCAGAATGCCAATTACTTTTTTCATTTTTTTGAACTTTTATTATGAATTACCAACCCTCAGTCTGAGTTAAATTGCGGTTTCTGTTAATGGCTGATTGAGTAATGGGCCATAAAAGGATATTCTGCTTCGTTTGTTGGCTCTTTAAATTATCATTATAATCCCAAACAGTATTCGTTCGGATAAGCGTCCACCATGTATTCCCCTCAGAAGCAAATTCCTTAAGATTCTCTGTTACGATAGCCTGCAAAACCGCTTCAGCCGATTGATCTGTATAATAGCTCGCTTTACCGTAAGCACGATTTGCAATTACATTTAATGCGGCTAACGAACCGCTATAGTTTTTTTTGATATATTTTATCTCCGCATCGAATAAATACGCCTGAGCGTATCGATATAAAACAATATCATCATCCAAAACTCTTGTGCCTGAAATAAGTCTGCCAACATATTTGTTTGGCCAGCCAACTGTTTCCCCGTTAGTTCCATACGGGCCGGAACCATGATTCACTAATGCTCGTTGATCCGTACTATCAGAATTTAAAATCTCTATATATTTATCTGTATACTCCCACCATTGATTTTCGATTATTGGAACGGTAGTATTCCTGTATTGCGATTGCAAATAAGAACCATTCCATAGCTGCTGCCGCATAAATCCTCCTTCAGACTCGCCATAGTTCTGACTTATAACCCATATAATTTCCGTTCCTTTTTTTGTTGCAGGGTTAAAAATACTTGCATACGAAGATTCCAGTTTATCAGTAGAAAGGTTAAGCGCGCTAATTGCAGCTTCACTCATGGTAAGATATGAGTCTCCTCCATTTTGGCGGCTATACATCCACAATCCAAAATCAGCTTTCAACATATTAATCGCAGCCTGTGTTGCCATGGATTTATCAGTTCCTGCTGCAGAAGCATATTGTTCTGCCGATTCAAGATCAGACTGCACCTGATTAAACACATCTGACTGAGGAGATCTCGACAGATACATATCCTGGCTGGTGGATTCAAAACCTTCTAAAGCCAAGGGCGCATCCCCCCATATTCTTCCGATCCAAAAGTAACAGTATGCTCTCAGGAAGTACGCATGGCACAAGGCGAAAGACTTAACATCGTCATTTATACTCATTCCCCCGGTCTTATTAATAATAAGGTTTAACTCGTTAATGGTTGTATATAAGTTAGTCCATGAAGCATAATCATTGTCCGAAGTCATCGTAGCAGAAACCGTTGAACTCATATTAGCATCATGCAATGTTCCAAAAGTCCCTGGCCCCCATAAACCATTTCTATATTCACCCCAATACATGACATTCGTTTTCAAACTCGTTCTCAAATAGGTATATGCGCCATATACAGCCGACTTAACATCATCAGCGGTTTTCCACATATTACTTGCAGAGAGTTGATTGTCCTGTACGATATCAAGATCTTTCTGGCAGCCATTTAAAATAAATGCGATGATCAGGATTATCAAGCAATATTTTTTCATATTCATACTTTTTATAGCGTTTGCTAAAATGAAGACTTTAGAAATTAGCTTTTATGCCAAATAAAATTTTTCTGGCAGGAGGATATGGATTATAATTCGTATCGTAAGTATCTGTAACACTATACAAGCTTCCAGTTGTAACGGCTTCAGGGGACACCCCCTTTACCTCAGTAAAATAATAAAGTGTATTACCGGACACTGACAGGGTCAGATTTTTCATGCCAATTCTAGAGCATAATTTATCGGATAAGCTATAGGAAAGTACAACATCTCTTATACATAAATAATCGCCCTTTTGTGCAAAAACATTTGACGTCCGTGAGTAATTACGATTTCCCCAATCAGGATCATTGGCATTAAACTTGGCATATTTGGTATTATCTCCCGGTTGCTTCCAGGCGTCTAATACATCGTAAACAAGGTTATAATTCGCGTTTCCCATTGTAGCCATGAAATACCGCATTTGTAAATTGTTAAAAATGGTATGCCCGACAGCGTAATCCAGGTTTATCCCCAAAGCAAAATTCTTATACCTGAAATTATTTGACACACCCCCTGTAGAATGAGGGGTTACATATCCTAAAAGAAACTGATCTTCTGCATTAATGATATCATTTCCGTTTGCATCAGTAGTTGTCCCCGGCCTGTTCAACCATTCGTAGTCTCCTATATCTTTTCGTCCGGCCAATGCTGCATTCGTTGACGAATTTTGTCTATCAGATGTCCTATATCCCCTGGATAAAGCATCGTACATTGCGGCATCCGCTTCAGCCATAGTTTCTATAATGTAAGCAGTCCGATATCCATACAAGCCGCCGAGCCGCTCTCCTTCCGCAATTCCTCCAAACTGATCTCCATTACCCATTATTGTCCCATTGATCCGGTTTTGGGCATTACCATTATCCGCCAGTTTTAATACCTTATTCATATTGTAACTATATGTAAAATCTGTAGTCCATTCAAAATTTCCTTTTCTAATGTTCGTTGAGCTTAATTCAAAATCAAAGCCATAAAATTTAACTTTACCTACATTTGCAATAGAAGTGCTATACCCTGTGATGTCTGGCAACGTGATACTAAAAAGGAGGTCGTTCGTCTGCTTATTATAATAGTCTGCCGATATTCGTATTTTATTTTGAAAAAAGCTTAAATCTGCACCTATATCTAATTGGTTCGTTGTTTCCCATCTTAAATTATAATTCGGCATTGTTCCTAAAGTCACAGCAGAATTGCCATTATATGTATTACCAATAGTGTAACTGCCATAGGTATCGTAAAGACCAATACCGTTGTTGCCGGTTGCACCGTAACTTGCTCTTAGTTTTAGCTGATTTACCCAATCATTATTTTTCCAGAAACGCTCATCAGATACAATCCAACCAAGGGATGCCGCCGGAAAATACCCCCACCTGTTTTCCTGGGAAAATTTAGATGACCCATCTGCACGAAGAACGAATGACAGTAGATACCGACTCAGATAGCTGTAGTTAGCTCTTCCAAAATAAGAGATCAATGCTTCGTTAGTTCGCGTACTTTTAGGATATCCTGTAACGGACAGCGTCCCTGCGTTTAAAGTAGGTACATTATCCGAAATAGCACCCGTAACCCTGGCATCTAAACTGTTTACTTTGTCGTAAGTATAGTCATATCCCCCCAATACATCAATCTCATGAACATCTTTTATCTTTTTCTTGTAATTCAGATAGGTTTGAAAATTCAATCGGTTTGTTTCTGAGTAGCCCTCACCGGTTTCTCTCAGACTACTAATAGCATTACCTTTAATAAAATAGTTACTACGGGTATGCCTGTTGTGACTGGTAATTTGAGCTACCGCATTTAAGTTTTCGATAACTTTCCAGTCCAGTTTTAAACTTGCACTGGATCTTTTTTGAATATTGTTCCGGTCATAATAGGTTTCATAAAATACGGCCGGGAGTGTGGTCGTATTGGTGCCAAGAGCCGGAGTGCCATCTGGCAGATAATCTCTATGCGTAAAAGGAATAGACAAACCTCTTATTACGGTATTTCTCGTATTATCCGGATAATCCTGCGTAGTCGTTTGTCCATAATCAAAGGCTGTCGACGCTTTTAATCCTTTCCTGATTTCAAAAGTAGTATTTCCGTGAAAAGTAAACGCTTTAAATCCGGTGGCAATTCCTATACCACCATCATCAGTATATCCTGAAGACGCAGCATATTGTATCTTATCGCTACCACCATTTACCCCAACATAAGCCGAAGACCATGAAGCGTTGTCAAACCATTTTTTCTGCTGATCTGTATTTTGAAAAATTATTGTTTTGGAAGTATTTACCGGATCAATTATAGATTGCCAGCCAGCAGGAACGGCTTCTCCGTCTTCTAAGTATCGTGTAGTCCAGATCGAATTTTCGTCATTGCCAACACCCGCAGATTCAGCCCCATACAACACCGATGGGTATAAACTCTCCGCTAAAGCCGGGCGTACTGTTTTAATATAATCGCCGGCACTCATTAGGTCAAATTTCGTTTCGGGTTGCTGTAAACCCGTTTGAACCTGAAAAGTAATTTGTGCCCCCAACGTTCCGCCCTTTTTGGTAGTAATCATTATTACACCGTTGGAAGCCCTGGCACCATAAATACCAGCCGAAGCAGCATCTTTAAGCACTTCTACCGATTCGATATCATTAGGGTTCAAACCTGTGATATCACGCTGAACACCGTCCACTAATATTATCGGGTCATTCGACTGATTGATAGATGAGCCACCACGAATCAGGAAACTGGGATTAGCACCAGGTTGCATATTTGTAGAAGTAACACGAACCCCTCCCATTTTTCCTTTTAGATTATCAGCAACAGAATTTACAGCGGCTCCCTCCATTTTTTTTCCATCATAGCGGCTGATCGCTGTTGTTACATTACGCCTTTTTTGAGTTCCATAGCCAACCACCACCACCTGATCCATTCCCTTACTTATACTTTTTAATTCAATTAAAAGAGGCGAACCCAACAACTGCAAAGAATCAACACTTTTAGTATATGGTTCATACCCCACATGTGTGAAAGATATAGAGTAAGCATTTCCACTCTTAAGATCGGGAATTATAAACTCACCTTCCTTATTTGAAATCACCGATACAATAACCCGGTTGGTCTTTTTGACAGCTATAGATACCCCTTCCAACGGAAGTTTTTCAGAATCAATGACCTTGCCGCTAACCTGAAGAGATTGCGCCATTAACTCAAAGCAGCAGATCAACAGAAACAAAAGGAGGAAGATGATCCGTAAAGATTTCAACATTTTCATACAAAATTGGTTTTATTCACTATTTTGGTCTGTTTACAAGAGATAGCCAGGCTTTTTCACGCGCGCACTTACGTATTGTTCAATAAATATCTGTTACCGGAACAAAATGCCATGCAAACAGAGTTATATGCGATTGAGAATAAAGCAACTAAACACCTTTACACTGGCTATTTTTAGTGATATTTTAATACGATCTGATGCAATGCAAGCAAGTTTCTGTCATTTACAATTTTTCGTTAAACAATCGTTGATTTAAACGATTAAATCTTTTGTTTTTAGAATAGGCGCCTTGTGCGCCTTTAATTTAAACGATTAAATCTTCGTGGTACAATATACCATCTTTTATTTAAAAAATATTTCCTTCTATATCAAACAATCCAGATTTATACAACAAACTTCCCCGTTACTATAAATACGCTAACGGTTAAAGTTTGGGGGGGTACGTTCACAAATAAGTTACCTCTTCGCTACTTGGCTTTGACTATATTTCCCATGAATATTTATTATTGTTTTGGGCCATGGGGAACTTCCATAAAAATTTTTCATTCATTCTTTGTGTCATTTATGAATGAAAAATTTCATGTACGTTTCTATAAAAAGTTGTTGGAAGGGTTAAATATACCTAAATTCGATTGTTGGAACGATTAAACAAGCTATTAATATGCCGAATTATGAAAAAACGAACTTCGTTAAAAGATGTCGCCGAAAAAGTTGGAGTTTCAAAATCACTTGTTTCATATGTGCTGAACAATCAACTTGTTGACAGAATTAACAAGGACACTGCCGAAAGAATAAAAAAAGTTGCCCTCGAAATGAGTTATCGCCCTAACCAAATTGCTAAAAGTTTAAGGAGTGATAAAACCAATACTATTGGATTAATCATTGCAGACATAGCAAACCCATATTCAAGTACAATTGCGAGAATAATTGAAGATGAGGCTAAAAAAAATAATTATACTGTGATATTTGGCAGCGCTGATGAAAGTTACCAAAAGGCTTCAGACATAATAAATTTCCTGCTTACACGTAGAGTTGATGGTTTCATAATAGCCGCTCCTTCAGGTTTGGAAAAACAACTGATTCAACTAAAAAAATGGGATATACCGTTTGTGCTCATCGATCGTTATTTTCCAGAATTAGAAACAAATTGCGTTTGTATTGATGATTTTTCAATTTCTTTTAAAGCTGCAAAACACTTACTTAAACAGGGTTTTAAAAACATTGCAATGTTTAATTATAAAACGAAGCTCTTTCATTTACGGGAAAGGAACAGAGGCTTTTTAGAAGCTCTGAAATCAATTGGAAATACCGGATTAAATAAAAATTTAGTAGAAATTGATGAAAAGAGATTATCAGAAGATGTGAAAAACAAACTTGACAAATTGATAGGCATAAAGCAAAAAATTGACGCAGTATTTTTTTCTTCCAGCAATATTGCATTAGAAGGGCTTGCCTACTTGTGTCAAAAAAAAATTAATGTACCGGATGATCTGGGAGTAATTTGCTTTGATGAACTTAAAACCTATGATTTATTTAATTGCCCGATAACTTATATAAGGCAACCCTTAAGCAAAATTGGAGAAACGGCAATAAAGGGTTTATTAAATGCAATAGATAGCCCTGCTTTATCAAAAAAATATATGCTTCCTGCTAAACTAATAATTAGGAATTCTTCGAAGCGATTTTAAAATTCATTCTTTAGTGTATTCCTTCGGCGAACCCCGTCATTGATGTTCAGTATGCGAGGGATAATTTTGCGGCAGCAGGGAGTGTAGATTTTCCTTTGGGGTTTTGTTGATATTTACAAACAAGTGGGTGAGCCATTTTTC
>JASGEW010000120.1:0-17073 GCA_047606125.1 Niabella sp.
AGTTACTATTAAAGCCGTACAGCCTATACGAATGAATGGCGACACCCTCGAAATCAATCCGGATGCTTTTAAGCTCGATTCGAGCGCTGTGGTGGAAGATATGCTGTTAAGGGTACCGGGCTTAACCGTATGGGGCGATGGCACCATAACCATGAACGGGAAAAAGCTGGAAAAAGTGTATGTGGAAGGCAAGCCTTTTTTTGGTGGCGCCACGCAAACGGCTACACAAAACCTTCCTAAAAACGCAATTGAAAAAATACAGATATACCAGGAAAAAGATTATTCAAAAGTTCAGAATACAGATGAAAAGCCCGACTCTTTATATGCCATGAATATTAAATTAAAGGAAGATAAAAAGAAAGGCATGTTTGGCAAGGTTGGTGCAGGCTATGGAACTAATGGCAGGTACACGGCAGACGGCGTATTACAGGTTTACAATAAACACACACAGGCGGGCATTGCAGCCGGCATTAACAACATTAATAAAGAAGACGGTACCGGCGAAAATGCTTTCATGGAAAATACCTTTAAATCCAATTTCAGGATCTATTACGGGGGCAGGGGAAATGCAAACGACGGCATTACCAGGCGTACCTATGGCAACCTGAAAATACAGCATAGCTTTTCAGAATCGGAAAACTCCCAGTTTTACAATCGTATTACCGGCGATTACGGTTACCTCAACACTTCCAGGAACTATATTTTCAATACCACCAATATTCAAAACATCGACAATTATAAGCTTACCAGCTTAAGCGATGGAACAAACCAGATGGATAATACCTCAAATAATGTAAAGTTCATGTATGAGAACCGGAAGCAATACGGGAATTTTCTGAATATAACCGCCAATTATACCAATCAGCATTCAGCAAATGATAACGCTTCTGTTACCAGCGTATTTAAAAACGATTCCACTGCTATAAGCAAATCTTATAACAGCAGCACTTCCACCACCAACAGCGACAATATGAATATATTTGGGTTCATCCGCGCCAATGATGCCGGTCAGCTGAAAGACCCGAGGCAGAATTTCATGCTGTATTTTAACGGCGGATACAACCAATCGAACAGCATAAGCGCTACCCTGAGTCGGTTCGACTCCTTTATTGATACCATTCCCTCAAACATTATAAACCGCCGGTATAATAATGATAATAAAAATTACTACGGAGACATTACCTTAAACTACGATGGTTTCCGGCAATTGATCTTCGGCATATATAATTTCTTTAACATCAATATGTCGCTGTCGAACAATATTTCCATTCAAAAAAATGAATCGAACAGCATGGTTACGGATTATGACACGTTGACAAATCAATATATACAAAACCCGGTTTTAACCAACCTGAATACCCTTACCAATTTTTATTACAGGCCGGGGCTGAACCTCAGCAAATCTTTCAATAAATATGTATGGGAAAAATATAACTATTTTATCAGCATTGGCGTGAACCTGCGGTATCAGTTCTTAAACCAGAAAAATGAATCCAGTTTCCTGTTCCGTAATATCAACCGGAACTTCACTAACTTTTCGCCACAGGCAAATGCCAGTTTTTATTACCAGAAAAATAACGCATACCGGCTGCAGTCATACATTTGGGCCAATGTACAGCAAACCCCTCCTACCATTGATCAGTTATACCCGATCATAGACAGTACCAGCAGGTATAATATAGTAGCCGGTAACCCTAATCTGAAAGTTACCAATACAAAATACCTTAACTGGAATTTTGATTTTGCCACAACAAAAATGAACGCGAAAAGCAATTACAGCGCCGGGTTGGGAATAACTTTTAACGGCAATAATAACGCGATCGGCGACAGCACGGTCTATGACAGCACCGGAAGAAGCATCAGGTACCTGATCAATGTTAATAAACAGAATACATTCAGCGGAAATTTCAGTATGCGGTTTTCAACACAGCTCAGTAAAACGAACTCCCTTAGCTTATCTTACCAGGTAAATTTTTCGCGCAACACCAGGCCCGGTTTTATTAACAGCATCAGCTCTACTTCTGTAAACAATACGTTATCCAATAATATTACCGCTACCTACAATCTCATAGACAAATTCAATATTTCTCTCGGAGAAATCATTGGCAATAACCGAAGTGAGCAACAAGGTTCCACCGCGATCTCATCAACCATTAAAAATTATACAACAACAGGTAACATTAACTATTTCATCACTAAAACACTAACCCTCAATACATCGCTGAATTATCAAAACAATATTGCTGCCGATGGCCAGTCTGTTAAGGCTTCTATCTGGAATACCACTGCGGTTTACAGGTTTATGCAGCAAAAGGCAGAGCTTAAATTTTCGGCATTTGACCTGCTGCGGCAAAATAAAAACATTACCAATTTTGTTCAGAATAACTCGGCAACTACCACTATTACAAACGGGTTACAGCAATATTTCATGGTTACGTTCTCTTATTATCCAAGAAAATTCGGGGGCAAGCAGCCCAACAGCATGCCTTCAGGAGTCATGATTATCAAATAGACAACTTTCTTTGCAGCATCTAAAATTCTTATATAATAAACCATTACTTTTAGATTTCATTTAATCGCTTTTCTTAAAGTTTTAAACCAGAATAGCAACGGATGGAATTTTTCATTTCGCCCGATGTAATTTTGGCCGGGAAAATTTCGTACAGGGTTCAGTAATGTTATGATGTATACAAAAGAGCAAACACTTGATCTGCAAAATATAACGCAGGACTTTTTAAAAAACCTTCCGGACGCATTGTCCTCAAAAGAGGAAACGGAAAGTCTCAGAAATGCATTGCGCATGCATGAATACAGGTATTATATTTTAAACGACCCGCTGATTGCGGATACCGAATACGATACGATTTTTAAACTGCTGGAAAGGACTGAAAAGTCCCATCCGGATTGGATCACCAAAGACTCACCCACCCAGCGCGTAGGAAAAGAGCTTACCGGCAATTTTGTTACAGTGCCGCACCTGGTGCCCATGCTTTCGCTGGACAACTCCTATAATGAAGCTGATCTCAGGGATTTTGACAGGAAGGCAAAACAGTTATCCGGGCTGGACAAGATCACTTATTGCGTTGAGCCCAAATTTGACGGGGGAAGCATTTCCCTGATCTATGAGAACGATTTCCTGGTGCGTGGAGCAACACGCGGCAATGGCGTTGCCGGCGATGATGTAACTACCAATATCAGGCAGATACGCAGCCTTCCCTTATCAGCACGTTTCAGCGATTACGGGCTGCAGCAGGTTGAAATACGCGGGGAAGTATTAATGAATAAATACCATTTTAAAAAATACAATGATGCGCTTATTGAAAAGGGGCATGCGCCTTTGGCCAATCCCCGGAATGCGGCTGCAGGCACTTTAAGGATAAAAGATCCTGCGGAAGTAAAAAAAAGAAACCTGGAAGCGTTCGTTTATCATATCAGCGACTACACCCTGTCGCCTGGCAAAGACATTCCCGATGAGCTGAAAACTCATGATAATGCGCTGAAATTATTGTGGCAATTGGGCTTCCGAAGCCCGGTAAATGAGATGAAGGTATTTGACAGCATTGAAGAAGTGATTGCCTATTGTCAGGAGTTTGAGGAAAAGCGGGACGAACTGCCTTATGAGATAGATGGCATGGTCATTAAAGTGAACAATGTGGAGCTGCAGGAACAATTAGGCATGACCTCCCACCATCCCCGCTGGGCCATTGCGTTTAAATTCAAAGCCCGGCAGGGCACCAGCAAATTATTAAGTGTGGAGTTTCAGGTAGGACGTACCGGTTCCATAACACCGGTAGCCAAAATTGAACCCGTTTATATTGGAGGCGTAACTGTTGGCTCCGTTTCACTTTTTAATGAAGATGTGATAAAAGAAAAAGACCTGATGATCGGCGATACCGTGCTGGTTGAACGGGCAGGAGATGTCATCCCATACATTGTGAAACCCTTATCCGATCTGCGTTCGGGAGCAGAAAGTAAAATCGGGTTTCCTAAAAACTGCCCGGTTTGCAGCAGTGCGTTATTTAAAGAAGAAGGCGAGGCTGTATGGCGCTGTGTAAATATCGAATGCCCTGCGCAGGTAGTGGAACGCATGATCCATTATGTAAGCAAAGATGCTTTGGATATAAGAGGGCTGGGCGAGGCTAACATTAAAAAGTTTTACGAGCAGGGATTATTAAAAGACATCCCGGGCATTTACAAACTTGATTTTGATGTTATTGGAAAGATGGAAGGCTTTGGAACAAAGTCGGTAGAAAAACTGAAAGATGCTATTGAACAAAGCAAACATCAGCCCTTACACCGGTTAATATTTGCCCTGGGAATAAGGTTCGTTGGCGAAACTACGGCCAAAGTGCTGGCACAAAAAGCTGCTCATTTATTCGACCTGAAAGAATTGTCAGAAGAGGCGCTGCAATCGCTTGAAGATATCGGCCCAAAAGTTGCCGGCAGCATTGTGCACTTTTTCAGCAGCGAAGACAATATCAACATGCTAAAAGAACTGGAGCACTTGGGGATCGAATTGAAAAATTCCAAAAAGCAGATGCATAGTGGCGGTGAACTTGAAGGGGTAACGTTCTTATTTACCGGTACCATGCCCACACTAAAACGCAGCGAGGCAGAAGCAATGGCCGAGGCTAAGGGCGGGAAAATACTTAGCGGGGTAAGCGCCAAATTAAACTACCTGGTTGTAGGAGCCGATGCCGGCAGCAAACTGGATAAAGCCAAAAAGCTCAATACCGTAAAAATTATTGATGAGACGGAATTTCTAAAGATGATAGAATGATGATTGCCGCAGGCCGGGACCGCGTATTGATTTCGGCCACCCATCATTAATCCAGTATTTTCACGTTCCTGGAAAAGCTCTCCTCCAGGGAAATAAGGGTTTCGGTCCTTTCAATGCCTTTTATCTTTTGTAATTTTTCATGCAGCACCGTTCTCAGCTCTGAAATGTCTTTACATACAATTTCAGCGAACATACTGTAATTACCTGTTGTATAATTCAGGCGCACAATTTCCTTGATCTTGTGCAATTCTTTTGCTACCGAATCATACAATGAACTTTCTTTTAAGTAGATACCAATAAAAGCGATCACATCATACCCGAGCAGTTTCAGATCGGGGTTCAGTCTTGTACCCTTTACAACGCCATCCTTCTGGAGCTTTTTTATACGAACATGGATAGTGCCCCCCGACACAAATAACTTCTTGCCCAGATCCGCATAGGATATTTCAGCATCAGACATCATGTGTTCAATTATCTGCAAATCCAGCTTATCAAGATTTAATTTTGTATTCATTTTAAGCAGTTTTAATTAAAATTTATTCAACAAATATACTTGTTTATTGAATAAATACTATATTTTTAAAATTTTTATTAAAATATTTGGAACAAACAGTTCAAAATATTTATTTTTGTTCTATCAAAGAATTTAATATATAAAAACAAGTTCTTAAAAATTGTGGGGTGATGAAATTTTTGGCAGACATGCCCTCTTGTCTCGAGGGTGAGGAGCCCGGGATAAACACAGCATAGAGCCGACCGTCAGGCCGACCAGGATTGACCACTGAACTTTGTGTTGAAGCTAACCGCCTCGTGGAGGTTCGACCCCTCCCCCTACAGCATTGACCTTCGCTACCGGCGAAGGTTTTTTATTGCCTTGTCAAATATCAACAACCAAACAGAGCATTTGCTTTTGCCTTTTAATACTTTCCGGTAAGAAAAAAGCAAGGCAAACCAAATTAAAAAAAATTTTTATTTCTTTGATATTCCCAAATATATAATAATTATTCATAGATTTTTATGGCCTACGGCCTATTTTTGTGAAAATCTTTATCAAACATGAAAAAATTATTATTTGTTTGCTCGCTGTTCCTCGTTATTTCAGGGTACGGGCAGGATGAAACCGTTAAACAATTAAAAAGCGAATCAGAAAGAACCATTACCAAAGATCCCAACGACACGATCCCGAAAACCTGGAAAACCGGTGGCTTTATTGCATTAAACCTGGCACAGGGCTCTTTAAGCAACTGGGCAGCGGGTGGCGACAAATTTTCGCTGGCTGTAAACGGGAACCTTAGCTTATACGCTTTTTACAAAAAAAATAAACACTCCTGGGATAATACCCTCGACCTGAACCTGGGTTACGTTAATACCACTTCGCTGGGAAGCAGGAAAAATGATGACCGGATCGACCTGCTTTCCAAATACGGATATGCAATAGGTAAAAAATGGAATGTGGGGGCGCTGTTCAATTTCCGCTCGCAAATGTTTAAAGGTTATACTTACGACGATGATGGCAACCGCACCTACAGTTCCAAACTCCTGGCGCCGGCATACGCATTGTTAAGCCCTGGCGTGGAGTGGAAGCCCAATAATGATTTTTCGGCCTTTATTTCTCCGGCTACCATACGCTGGGTGATCGTAACCGACGATGCCCTTGCCACCGATTATGGTTTGGATGCAGGCAAGCACGTGAAGACAGAGTTTGGCGCTTTTGCCTCTCTTAGTTATATGAAGAATATCAACAAAATGCTTTCTTTCAAAAGCCGTGTTGACCTCTTTTCAAATTACCTCGATAACCCGCAGAATGTGGACGTTTACTGGACCAACCTGCTTAATATGAAGCTTACCAAATATCTGAATCTTACTTACAGCCTGGATATGATTTATGATGATGATGTTAAACTATTCGGACCGAATAAAACTTCTCCTGCAGCCCAGATCAAATCAATGCTGGGATTGGGTTTCCTGGTTAAGTTCTGATAGGATATTATTTTACAGGATTGCGGGTACCCTGTTTTTCGCAATCCTGTAAAAATTTATGCACGGCTGCAGATAATAAATCATTTTCCGGATTTATAAAGCCATTATAAGAAAATGCCGCTGCCTTTTTCAGCATTCCTGATAAATCAAATGCTTCCTGGCTGCAGCTAACCGCAAAATTATTTTTCATAAGATGTGCTGCTAAATACTCCTGTTCCGGCTGACCGGGCGTAGGTATTAAGATTGCTTTCTTTTTAATAGCGTTAATATCCATTACCGAACTATAGCCGCTTCTGCAAATAATATATGCGGCTTTGCTCATCTCCCCGTTCATTTCTGCCGCAGGCAGATGATTATATACTTTTCCGTTTTTCAGTACCTGCACCCCATCATTGCCAGGCAAACCTCTTACGATTGTTACCGTGCCTTTATAGCCATGCGCCTGAGCAAAAACTTTTTCTTCCCAAATTGTTCGCTGAGGCTCCGGCCCGGATATAATAAAAAGAAGATGTCCTTTAACCATTCCAGGATCCTGTATTGCATTTCTTGAAAGCGGCCCAATATAATGGCAGGGTATCGCCGGCGGTTTTGAAGGATGCGACAATACTCCTGCAAGCGTTGCTCCTTTCTCAAAATCAGGTATCCAGCATGCGCTGTATTTTTCTATTTTTCTATAATTCAGTTTTTGAACAACCCCGTCAATCAGCCCCGAAAGCGACGATTTTATATGTAACTGATGGGTAATAAAAACAGCAGGTACGATATCGGTAAAAAGCCCAAAACGGTTATCGCTGATCACCCCGTTTATATTATAACCTGCAATCACCTGCTTCAGCCAGGCATGCTCTTTTTTGATGCTTGTATAAATACCGGGCATTTGCTGCAACATTTTTACGGATAAGCCCTGCCTGGTACTACTGTACTTTACATTATAGCCGTCTAAATGTAAAGAGCTGATACCGGGAAATTCCGCTTTTAGTACAGCTTTCTGGGCATCCGTGCCGGCCGTAATTACAGCGGCGCCCTGTTTCATTAGCTCCTTTATAACAGGAATGCACCGGGTTGTGTGGCCCAGACCCCAGTCTAAAGGAGCAACTAATATTTTAAATTTTTCATACAAAATCCTTTGATTTAATACAATAAATTATAATATTTTTTAAACTTTGATGGCTGTTATTTGTAAAATAGTTAAATTTACTGTTAGGAAAATAAAATTTGCTTGCAGGAGTATTTATGAACAAGTATCGCCGAGATATAATTTTAGTGGTTAATGATAATACCATTCGTCCGGATTCGATTAACATGCACGTTGAGCATCTTAATGATATTATTGCATACGTAGATAATATAAACGGGTTTTGCAATGCACACGAGTTGGTAAATCGTAATTGCATTACTTCTAAAAGAAGCAAAATACTCCGGGCAGTAAGAAGGGAACAATTAAAACCCTTCATATTTCTGCTTAACAAAAATTAACAAAAATTAAATCCCCTTAAAATTTATTTTAGAATTTTATTTCTTCATCATTTGAATCGAAGAAATGATATTCTGTCAGATGATAGGAAGTATTTTTCTCGAGCCTGGTCTTTTGCCCGAACTTTTTATTCCATTTAGCCATTTTACTGCTCCACCACAGACCCTTGGTCAGGTAAGCATACATGATAGGATGTACGATGAGCTTAAGGTTCTTATGCTTATGCGTGATCAGGTAATGCAGGTTCTTTTCGATTTCATCTTCCAGAACAAGCGTAGACGATATTTTACCACTTCCGTTACAGCTGGGACAAACCTCCTGCGTATTAATATTCACTTCGGGCCTCATTCGCTGGCGGGTGATCTGCATTAACCCAAATTTTGAAATAGGTAACACAGAATGTCTGGCCCGGTCGGCCTTCATCACCTCTTCCATTGTTTCATAAAGCTTCTTTTTATTTTCAGCAAGCTTCATGTCGATAAAATCAACCACTATAATACCACCAATATCTCTCAGTCTTAGCTGCCTTGCTATTTCTGCAGCTGCTTCCAGGTTGGTTTCCAGTGCATTTTGCTCCTGGTTATTGCCAACATTTTTGTACCCGCTGTTTACATCAATTACATGCAGGGCTTCTGTATGCTCAATAATCAGGTAAGCGCCGCTGTTGAGCGTAACGGTTTTACCAAAAGAGCCTTTTACCTGTTTGGTAATGCCTAAAGCATCAAACACATTGCCCTGCGCCTGGTTTACAATCTCCGCTTTTTCAGGCGCTATGCGCTGAATATAATTTTTAGTTTCAGTAAAAATATTTTTGTCGTTAGTAACAATCCTGTTGTAATCGGCGCTTAACAGATCACGTAAAATGCTATTGGTCTTATTTTGCTCACTGAAGATCTTAGCCGGGGCCACGGCACCACGCAGGTTTTGCTGAACAGTATTCCAGATATTTACAAGGTTGCCCAGGTCTTCATAAAGTTCTGCTGTATTTTTGCCTTCGGCAGCAGTTCTTACAATCACGCCAAAATTTTTAGGCTTTACAGCTTCTATAATTTTTTGCAGCCGTTTTCTTTCTTCAGAAGAATGAATCTTTTTTGATACCGCAACAATATTATTAAAGGGTGTGATGACAACAAACCGGCCGGGTAAAGATAATTCGCAACTCAAACGCGGTCCTTTTGCAGCAATAGGTTCTTTTAATATCTGAACAAGCACATGGGGCTTTCCTCCAAGCACTTCGCTGATCTTCCCGGTTTTAACAATTTCCGGCTCAACTTCAAATTTTGAAAAATCTATAGGATGAGCATCTGTAGCCGACATGGCCATGTTAGTGAATTTCAATAACGACTTTGCATACGGACTCAGATCAGTATAATGCAAAAATGCATCCTTTTCAAAGCCAACATCTATAAACGCCGCGTTTAATCCGGGCATCAGACGCTTTACCTTTCCCAGGTACAGGTCGCCCACAGCAAACCGGGCGTCGCTTTTTTCACTATGCAATTCAACCAGCTTTTTATCCTCCAATAAAGCTATCTCCACGCCGGTTGGGGCTGCATTAATAACAATTTCTTTATTCATCAGGTGTGACCATATTCCTATGCCTTAAAAGTAAAACCATACTATTATCACTATTACATGCAGGCAGAAAGTATATGGCATTCAATGATGGTGTCAGAAATGCATGTAACGATAACGTATAACAAAAGAATCACGTAAAACCCCGTATAAAAACATTACGGGGCGTTTACGCTAATTGTTTACAAAAAGAAAACTTATTTCTTTTTATGACGGTTTTTTCTCAGTCTTTTTTTACGCTTGTGAGTAGCAATTTTATGACGCTTTCTTTTTTTACCGCAAGGCATACTAAATGATTTTAAATGTGTGTTATAAAAAATATCTTAATTCTGTTTTTTCAAAGCAACAATCCTTTTTTCAAGCTCCTCTTTCATTTCTGAATGATCTGTAATCAGCGGAACAGCCTTTTGATATAATCTTATGGCCTCCTCACTGCTTCCATTCTTCTCAAAAAGATCAGCTAATAATAATATTGCCTGAATATTTTTGGGATCAAGACGTGTTACTGTTTCTAATCTTTCCTGTGCTTTTTCGGTTTGGCCGCTCATTAGCGAGCCCATAGCCAATGTCATCTGCGCATATATATTCGTACTGTCTTTAGCAACGACTTCCCTGATCTTCGCAATTCCCTGCATCGGGGCATTGGATATTCCCCCAAACATATACGTTGCGCCTAACGCAACTTTTGCCGAGTCATTATCAGGATTAATCTTCAAAGACCTTTCTAACAAATCCTTTGCCTGCAACGCCATCCACTTTCTTAATTCACCATCCTCTACATTCTGCAGATTGTTTACAAACAAATGGCCTGCAAAATTGAGGTTTTTTTCTGAATTTTCCAACCTTGCACCTTCAGCGGTATACCAGACGTACGGAATAAAGGCCCTTGCACTGTCTTTAAAGAACTTCGATAGCTGGTGATATTTGTGTAATTTTTCTTCCTTATCGGTTGCTGTTGCAATCAAATGTTCTATATTGTTAACGTATCCGTTATTTTGAGCCGGTAAGGATTTTTTAATGGAAGCCAAAGCGCTATCAATTGAAAAAGAGGAAGTTAATACAGATTCGTCCGCAAGGACTATTGGCTTCTGATGGCCTTCATCACCGGAGGATGGCTTACCGGAGGGTACCGTTTTCGCAAAAGCCCACAGCACACAAAGCACCAATACAGAAATAATTATTGTTAAATATTGGGGTTTCTTCACAATCAAAAAATTTGAACTGCAAAGTTAACCCCAATAAGCTATAAAATGTTCAGAAAATAGGGATAAGGTCTGGTTTATATAATAGATTAGTGTCTGCTAATCGTCTGCATCTTCACCTGGTCCGTCATCAGGCTTAGGTTCTTTTAACTTTTTTACCTCACTGCTAAACTCTTTTGCGGGTTTAAAAGCAGGAATATAGTGCTCAGGAATATGAACAGCTACATTTTTTTTAATATTCCGCCCTATTTTAGCGGCGCGCTTTTTGGTAATAAAACTGCCAAAACCACGTATATAAATGTTTTCACCTGATGCTAATGTATCTTTAACTTCTTTAAACATAGTTTCGAGGGTTACTAATACATCTACTTTAGGGATACCGGTCTTGTCAGAAATTTTGTTAACTAAGTCGGCTTTTCGCATAGTAATTAAATAATTTAATAATTAAATGAACTACAAATGAATATCTTATGTTCATTAAACATAAACCAAACAATTTTTAATCCAAATTTTTTGTGAGCCAAGGCAATACTTTAAAAGTTTTTAGCAATTTAACACATAAATATTTGAATTTCAATAATTTTTCTAAATTATTGTTAAAATGGAGTGAATTTAAAAATTCCCGGCAAATGCCCTGGAAAGGGGAAAAAGACCCCTATAAAATATGGATCAGTGAAATTATCCTGCAGCAAACGAGGGTTGAACAGGGTCTTGAATATTACAACCGGTTTATAACCAGTTTTCCTACAATCAGGAAGCTCGCCTGTGCCAACGAAAAAAATATATTCAAACATTGGGAAGGATTGGGTTATTATTCCCGGTGCAGGAACCTGATTGCAACTGCAAAGTACATACATATAGAAAAAAATGATGTTTTTCCCGACACTTATGAAGACATTTTAAAACTAAAAGGGATCGGCCCCTATACTGCGGCGGCTATAGCTTCATTTGCTTATAACCTGCCTTATGCAGTAGTAGATGGAAACGTTTTCCGGGTACTGGCAAGGGTTTTTGGCATTTCCGTGGCTATTGACAGTCCCCAGGGAAAAAAGCTGTTTACCTCTCTGGCCAATAAACTTTTAGATCAAAAAACACCGGGCATTTATAACCAGGCTATAATGGATTTCGGAGCCACGGTATGCAAACCTGTTAACCCTTTATGCAGCGATTGCCTGTTTAATAAAAATTGCGAGGCACATCTTCAAAAGAAGACAACCCTGTTGCCTGTGAAAGCCAAAAAGGTCAAACAACAGCACCGGTATTTTTACTTTTTTATTATCCGCCATGGCAATAAAACAGCGATACGGGAAAGAACGGAGCAGGACATCTGGAGGCATTTGCACGAATTTCCGTTAATTGAACTTTCAGGCGATGACCAGGTTACGGAAGCTATTGCCGGGGCAAAAGCCCTGGGATGGTTCAGCAATTGCGATACCGTTTTGCCGGTAAAAGAGCGCTATAAGCAAAAATTAACCCACCAGACCATCACTGCAAGATTTTTAAAAGTAAAAGTACCGACCATACCTCCTTCTCTAACAGGATATAGCTGGATTGATCCGGATGCTTTAAGAAATTATTCCTTTCCTAAAATAATAAATGATCTTTTGCCGTATTTGTAATTTTTTCAAATGCCTAAAAAAATCTAATTTTAATGCAGTTTAGCTATATACATACTTTATAAGATAAATTAATATATTTATGAGAGGCGTTAACCGGGTAATGTTGATTGGAAATTTAGGTAAAGACCCAGAAGTGCAATTGCTTGAAGGAAATATTTCTGTTGCTAAGTTTCCTTTGGCAACAACAGAAACTTTTAAGGATCGCTCGGGGAAACTCGTGTCACAAACTGAATGGCACACAGTAGTGCTGTGGAGGGGGCTGGCAGATCTGGCTCAAAAGTTTCTGCACAAATCAAGCCTGGTGTATATAGAAGGAAGGTTGCGCACCCGCAGCTGGGAAGATAAAGACGGAGTAAAAAAGTATATCACGGAGGTAGTGGGAGAAAACCTGATCATGCTCGACAAAAAAACTGAAGGTTCCGTACACGAGCATGATGAGCAGGAACCTGATGCCGGTCCTGGTTTGGGTGAGGCAGGACCGGAATCGCTTACTTTTTAGAAGCGAAGATCAGGATTTAATAAAAAGCACCTGGTAGTTATTTATTATTGTTCATCAATATTTTTTATTTTGTATACCCATTTTCTTGCTAATTTATTTAATGGGCTGGCGCAATCTCAATTACAGGTAACCGCACAAAGCAGCACGCTTTTAGTTGTGGGACTGTTAGTACTTATTTTTTTAACCTTTTCTATTTCGGGATCGCTGGCGGCCATTTTTTCTTTAAATGAAAAGGATGTTGACTTGTTAAAAACAAAGCAGCAGCCCGCTGCACGCCGGATTATTGACCTATTGGATGAACCCAAAGAAGTATATACTTCAATGCTGATATCCAAAACCGTTCTCAACATCTGCCTGATTATTTTAACCAATTATCTTATTAATTTATATGCCCCGCCGGAATACTTACACAGCACCTTTTCTATTATTGTAAAATGGCTGCTCATTTCATTTTTAATTATTTTTCCGCTCGAGATCTTTCCGCGTGTATGGGCAAGGCAAAACAGCCTGCGTTTTACATACGAATGGCCGATACTTATTATAATTGTAGAAGCGATGCACCTGGTATTAAGGCGCATCAGCAAAGGTATTGTAGCCATCGCCGACGGACTGGGCAAAGGTTTGGGAGCGGATAATGCAGAAGCCAACAGTTTACAGGAATTTGATGAGGCTATTGATGTTCAACCGGATGAAGAAGCTTCCCCGGAAGAAAAAAACATTATGAAGAGCATTGTGAAGTTTGGAAAAATCTCCGTAAAAAAAGTAATGCGCAGCAGGCTGTATGTTAGCGGCATTGAATATAAAACAACTTTCAGCGAGCTCGTCAAAAAAGTAGAAGCGTTACACTATTCCAGGCTTCCGGTTTATAAAGAAAATCTTGACGAAATTGAAGGGGTCATCAATACAAAAGATCTTATTCCGCACTTATACGAAGAAAATTTCGACTGGCATACTATTATAAGACCTCCTTATTTTGTGCCCGATTCCAAACTGATCGAGGACCTCCTGCTGGAGTTTCAGAAAAAACACCTGCATTTCGCAGTTGTGGTAGATGAGTTTGGCGGCACAAGTGGCATTGTGACCATGGAAGACATTATGGAAGAGGTTATCGGCGAAATTAAAGATGAATTTGATGAAGACGAAAACAATGCCGAAAAAATAGATGACAACACCTATATTTTTGAAGGCAATACCATGCTTCATGATGTTTGCAAAGCCATGCAGCTACCCGTCAATACTTTTGATGAAGTGAGAGGAGATAGTGAGTCTTTGGGAGGATTGATTAATGAATTAGCAGGAGACCTGCCTAAAGTGAACGAAGTGGTTACTTCGGGAGATTTTGAATTTACGGTACTCGAAACCGAACGCAACAGGGTAAAAAAAGCGAGGGTGGTTATTGAAAATAAATCTGGCAAATAAGCTATAAAATACTGTGTTACTTTTGCAGCATGATAATAATAGATAATAAAATAATCAGTGACGATGTTGTGGAAGCGCAGTTTGTGTGTGATCTGACAAAATGCAAGGGAGGATGTTGTGAAGAAGGCGATGCGGGAGCGCCCTTGACAAAAGAAGAATTAGCTGAGGTAAATGATAACTATGAAGCCATCAAACCCTACATGGCCAAAGAGGCGATCAAAGAGGTTGATAAAAACGGCAAATACCACTACGATGAAGAGTTTGGCTGGGTAACGCCCACTCTTGCAAGTGATAATGAGATTTGTGTATATGCCTACCGGGAAAAGAATGGTCTTATTAAATGTGCTTTTGAGCAGGCATATAACGCCGGAAAAATAAAATGGAAAAAGCCCATCAGCTGCCACCTGTATCCGATTATAGCCTACCCAGGTAAACATGGAAATTACGAAAGGCTAAACTACGAGCCCCGCAAAAAACTTTGCAGCCCTGCATGCAAACTGGGAGAACAGTTAAAGGTTCCTGTCTACCAGTTTCTGAAAGAGCCTTTAGTGCGAAAATATGGCCAGGAATTTTACGAAGTGCTCGAACAGGCTGTAATAGCCCACGCCGGCAATGAGTAAATAAGATTCGCCCGCCACTAAAATTTCTATCTCCAATCATCACCAGTATTTATGTCGCAGACATCTACCCTATTCAATAAAAAAAGTAAAGAAAAAGCAGCGGACAGGGATCACCGTAAAGTGATCAATTTTAATATCGGCCGGTACAACGCTTCGGTACCACTGGGTAAAAAACAGTTTTCGGATGTGATGCTGGCAAGAGAACGTGCTAAAAACCTGAAATGGAAAGCTATTGAAACACTCGACCAGCAGCTGGAAAATTTCGAGGCCCTGGTAACGGCCCGTGGCGCAAAAGTAATATGGTGCGAAGACGGCAAACAGGCCACGGATGCCATTCTTGATATTTGCAGGAAAAAAAATTGCAAAACGCTTGTAAAAAGCAAGAGTATGGTTACCGAAGAGATCCATCTTAATAAACACCTCGAAGCGCATGGTATTGAAAGTGTGGAAACAGACCTGGGAGAATATATTCAGCAACTGGATGAGGAACCGCCTTATCATATTGTAACACCGGCCATGCACAAGAGCAAAGAGGACATTGCCAAATTGTTTGCAGCAAAAATGGGAACAGACCCCTCACTTTCCGCAGAGCAGTTAACTTTAATCGCCCGTGAAAAGCTGAGGCAGAAATATGCCGAAGCAGAAGTAGGCGTTACCGGCGCCAATTTTATTATTCCTGATATCGGCGGCATTGCCATTACCGAGAACGAAGGAAATGCCAGGCTTAGCTGCTCTATGCCTAAAACCCACATTGTAATTGTGGGCATTGAAAAAGTAATCCCTTCCCTTACAGACCTGGCGCTGTTTTGGCCGCTGCTGGCTACTTTTGGTACCGGGCAGCGCATTACTTCCTACAGTACTATTGTTACCGGCCCGCGCCAGCCCGGCGAAACAGATGGCCCGGAAGAAATGTATGTAATACTTTTAGATAACGGCCGTACGAATATGCTGGCCAACGAAAAAACGCGCGAAGCATTATACTGTATCCGTTGCGGCGCATGCCTTAATGCCTGCCCGGTATATAAAAATATTGGTGGCCATGCATACAATACTACTTACAGCGGCCCTATCGGTTCGGTAATTACGCCGCATTTAAAACCCATGAAGGAATGGAAGCATTTAAGTCACGCCTCCTCTCTTTGCGGTAACTGTACAGAAGTATGTGCAGTGAAGATTAACCTGCATGAGCTGCTGCTGGAAAACCGGCACGAAGCACAGGAAGAGGGCTATGCTCCATTTACTGAAAAAATAGCCTGGAAACTGTGGAAAACTGCCATGCTGAAACGCAGATGGATGAACATGGGAAACGGCAATATGAAAAGCAAACTACTCAATTCCATTGCCGGCGCCTGGACAAAAGGCCGCAGCACACTGGTATTTCCCAATAAATCGTTTAATGAGCAGTGGGCGGAAAGAAGGAAATGACAGGCTGTGTTTTATATTATTAATCCCAACAGGTGTATATGCTCTCAATCGTTTGGGATTTTCTACGCAAGTGCCAATGAAAATTGTTTATCTCACAGACGGAGCAACACGCAGTATAAAAATCGGCAAACGAACAATCACGTTAAAAAAAACAAGTCCAAGAAACTTAATGACAACACGTGAAATCAGCACATTAGCAATTCAAGCACTAAAAGAAATCGGACACGAAAATATTAATGATGAAATTTTGAAACAACTGAAAGTTATATTGAAAAAAGAAAGTGAAAAAAACATTTTGCACGATGCAAAACTTGCACCCGCTTGGATAAGCAAAATCCTAAAACAAACTTTGAAATGAATCCAACTTGGCTCACATTATCGCGAGAAAGATGAATTGACATTCTCAATCAAGCAACCGAGTTCACAGGTTTGCCTGTTGTTGCCATTGAAAAAGATTGGTGGGTTACATTGGCTTTGAAC
>JASGEW010000121.1:0-34987 GCA_047606125.1 Niabella sp.
ACGCAATAAAAAACTTCCTTTTGAGTCCTTTTCAGGCAAACAGGATGGAGGTTTTTCTTTCGGCGCTGCCATCAGTTCTTTTTTTCAGATAAACAAAGATAAGATCCTTGTAACATCGGAGGATAATGGTGTGAGTGTTTTGAATCCGCAGGCGGCCTCCTTTTCCGGCTTCCCTTACAACAGCCTGATAAGCTACAACAATATACACGATATAGCTCTCGATGATTCCGGGCATTTGTGGGTGGGCACTTATCTGCACGGGATAGATGTCATTGACCTCAGCCGGAAACATAAAATAAGGCTTGTTAACAAAGTAGGGGCAGGAATACATAGCAATTCCATATTGAGGTTACTGAAAGATAAACGCGGAAACATTCATATTGGTACCGTATTGGGCGCATCCATGTATAACATTACAGATCATACCATCAACCGGCAGGAAATTACGCATGCCGCTGTTATAAGAGATATACTTGAAGATTCAAAAGGCAATATATGGTATGTAAGCATGAACAAGGGGGTGTTTCGCTACCAGCCAACAACAGGAAGATGGACGGTTTTTAATACTGAAACTTCTGATATACCTACTGATAAGTTCGTATGTGCCCGCGAGGATGAAAAAGGTGTTGTCTGGTTTGGGACAGAAGGGTTTGGGCTATTGAAATTTATACAGCGTACAGGCCGGTTTGAACAGGTTGACAAAGAAGCAGGGCTGCCAGATAATTATATTTTTAGTATTGAGTGCGCCGATAACTTCCTGTGGATAGGTACAACTAATGGCTTTTGCAGGTATAACCCGGTAACGGGGAGCGTAAAAAGTTATTCAGAAGAAGATGGCCTCACGGATCGCTATTTCAATTACAATTCCAGCAGAAAAATGGCGAATGGCGATCTTTATTTTGGTACGGTCAATGGTTTTTTCAGGTTTAATCCCGGGCAGGTTAAAATACAACCCCAACTGCCACCGGTGTACATAACAGGTTTGGAGGTATCTGACCGTAATCATAATAAAGTAATAAAATATTTTGATTTTGATGTGCTCAGTTCGGGGAAAAAGGAATTTAAATTTCCTTTCGGGCAAAATAATATTAAGATAGAATTTACAGCGCTGAGCTATATGCAGTCTTCTAAAACAGAATACCGGTATGTACTTGAGGGGTTTGAAACGAAATGGAATACCATACATAATAAAAGATCGGTTGAATATGGTAATCTGCCTCCCGGTAATTATGTATTTACACTTCAGGTTTCCAATGGCGATGATATATGGTTAAAACACCCCTTGCAATTACACCTGGTTGTTAAAAAACCTTATTGGCAAACAAGGCTGGCATGGGCAATATATTCGGTATTACTGGTTTCATTATTTCTTTTTTCTATACGCTATATTAAAAGAAAAGAGCGACAAAAGTACAATCGAAAAGAAGAAATCAGGAAGCAGGAAACGGCCACTGCACAAATCAATTTCTTTACAAACCTGACGCACGAGATAAAAACACCGCTTTCATTGTTAAAAGTGCCCATCGAAGTATTTAAAGATGATAAAGAGTTTCCCGAAAAACATCAGCAGGTATTAGCTATTATGGATAGAAATGCCGCCTGGCTGGAAAACCTGGTCGACGAACTGTTGGGCTTTCAGAAGATTGCCGAACAACAATACCAGGTAAACCCGGTAAAAACCGATGTTACCTCATTGCTGCAGAACCTTGCAGAACGGTTTAGTGAATATGCCATTAAAAACGATATAACATTTAAATTCATTTCCAGCTTTTCTAATCCTGTAATAGCAGATATTGATGCCAGGGCTATAGTAAAGGCGGTAAGTAATTTAATAGTAAATGGTTTTAAACATACACGCACCCGGCTTCTTCTGACTTTAAGGCCGGATAAGGATACACCGGGTTACAAAATTGCGGTTCACGACAATGGAAATGGAATTAAAAAAGAAGATATTGCCAGAGTATTTGAGCCGTTTGCTCAGTTAGAGCCTGTAAAGAAAATGAAAGGGGTAGGTATTGGCCTTGCTTATGCCAGGTCTTTGGTAGCGCTGCATCAGGGGCATATAGAATTGCACAGTAACGTGGGGCGCTGGTGTGTAGCTACTATTCATTTGCCAAAATGTATAAGTTCAGATGCAACAACAAGTGCTCCGCCGGATATGATCAACTATGACGATCTTATCCCTTCCCTGCCTTTTATAGAAACAGATAGTTTATCAGAACAAAATTGGGCGGTATCAAATGAAGCAGGCCTGGCACATATACTGGTTGTGGAAGATACGGTGGAGATTGCGTACAACCTGGTTACTTTTTTAAAACCTCGTTACCAGGTAGGTTATTGTAAAAACGGAGCCGATGCATTGGAATATATCAGCAAATTTCAGCCCGATATTATTATCAGCGATATTATAATGCCTGAAATGGATGGGGTGGAACTTTGCAGAAATGTTAAGGCAAATGCGCTTACCAGCCATATACAGGTGATCCTGCTTACTGCCAAAACCACAAGCAACGACAGGTTACTCGGGTTAGAAGTGGGCGCTAATGCATACATCAATAAACCTTTTTTATTAAAGGAAGTGGAGCTTACAATTAAAAACCTGCTTCAGTTGCGAACCGCCTTGCGCGACCGGCTGTTACAGGGAACGCTGGATAATGATGCTGTACCGGTAGACCAGTTTTCAGAATATGACAAGGCATTTATAAAAGAGGTAGCTGTTATTGTTGATGAAAACCTGGATAATGTTGATTTCAAAACCGATGACTTCGCGGAAAAATTGGGTATGAGTAAAACCCTGGTGTACATTAAACTTAAAAAATTGTTGAATATGTCCCCCAATGAATACTTATTGAATATTAGATTTAATAAGGCCCAACAGCTTTTATTGCAGGAGAGGCAACTTACTATTGCAGAAATTGCATACGAAGTAGGCTTCTCCGATCCCAATTATTTTAGCCGGGCCTTTAAGCAGCATGTAGGGCTAACGCCTTCAGCTTTTAGAAATAAAAAAGACAATCTTTCATAGCAAATACTTCTATAACCATGATTTCTACAAGAGCGCTGGTTATCCCGAATGTTCAGGCTAATACGCTGCTCTGCCTGTCAATATAATTATTTGTTATATTTGGCAAGATGCTTCGCCAGCTTTATACAATGATATTTTTATGGGGAATTGGATTGGGTCCCTTCCTGTTGAATGCTCAGAATACGGGCAATTTTTCGTTCCGGCAGCTTTCTGTTAACGAAGGACTTTCACATAGTGATGTGACTATAATGGTGCAGGATGTATCTGGGTTTCTTTGGTTGGGAACACACAATGGGCTCAATAAGTATGACGGCCAGCGTGTTCAGGTGTATAAAAATGATCCGGCTGTTGCTAACAGCCTCCCCGATAACCGGATAAGTGTTTTATATCCGGATGGACTGGGCCGTCTTTGGATTGGTACAGAACGTAACGGTCTCTGTTATTATAATGAGAAAATGGAGACCTTTATAAATGTGCCTTTGTTATCCTTACAGCAGTCCCAGAATGCTAATTGGGTATCTGGAATTTGTAGTAAGCGGGGTAAGTTATTGGTAGCTACTAAATTCGGTGGACTCTTTATGCTGGATATAAGCGGTGTAAAAGCTAAAGCGACCGACCAAATTCTTTTTGAAGCGGGAGACCGGAGCGTACTGACCATTAATGCGATTATTAACGGAAGTGGCCCGCTGCTTTGGGTTGCTACTAATAAAGGACTTTACACTTATCATACCGAATCCCGCGTCTTTGCTAAGGTGCCGGCGATTAATAATGACCAAAGTATCAATAAATTGTTACTTGATAAGAATGGTAGTGTATGGGTTGGCCGCCGGGATGGGCTTTTCCGGTTGGACGGATGGAGTCAGCTTGGGCAACCGATATTAAAGCCTGTTGATATTCCTAAACCCATTGAACAGGTTGAATCTCTTTTTCAGGATAAAAATGGGATTATTTGGGTTGGAACACTTAAAAGTGGGGTATACCGGCTTATTCCACCTTTTTCACTTCTTAATAATAAAGAGCGTTGGGTTGTCGAACATATACTTAAAGGAACGGACAATACCGGTTTTGTAGGGACCATTATTAATAGTAAATGTTTTTTTGAGGACAAATATGGCATGTTGTGGGTAGGAACTGCTGGCGGAGGTGCCGTTTATACCAATCTTAAAAATAATGTATTTCAGTTTTTTACCACTACTCCGAGAGGGGGAAAACCATTAGCGGATGATGCCTATATCAGTACTATTTATGCAGAGCCTGGCCGGCTTTGGTTAGGTACCCGCAAAGGCTTATGTATTTATATGCCTGCCACGAAGTCTGCCATCACCTATCTTTCCAATAAAACCATTTCTTACGTCTGTAAAGATCGTTCAGGTACATATTGGATCAGTTGTGGGGGTAATAATGAGGGACTTTGGAAGATATCTGGTGCAACAGCCGGTTTGCCTTCCGCTCCTGTATTGTATGAATTTAATGCTCCGGGGGCTGTAAATCTAACGGCGCTGGTGGAAGATCACCTGCAGCGCCTATGGGTGGGTACTTATGCTAATGGCATTTATTTATTGTCGAAAGACCGAAAAAAAACAATCCATTTAGAAAGGCAAAATGATAGCGTATCCTTAGCATCCAATCAGGTGAATTATTTATATCAGGATCCCTACTATCCTATAGTTTGGGTTTCTTATAAAAATGCAGGCATAGATCGCATTGAATATAGCGAAGACGGATCATTGAAGGTTACTCATTTTTCTCATAACCCTGCCAATCCCCGTAGCCTTAGCAGTAATTTTGCCTGGGCAGTGCGGCGTACAAAGGATTCTGCACTTTGGGTAGCGACTTTGGGTGGCGGGCTTAATAAAATGATAGAGATGAACGGGAGGTCTGCTTTCTTTGTGCATTACACAATGAGAAACGGTCTGAAGGATAATGATATTGAAAGTATGGAAGAGGATGCAAGCGGTAACCTGTGGCTGGCGGGCTATGGCCTTACCCGGTTTAACCCTGTTACAGGAGGCATTCGTTTTTTTGATTATACTGATGGGTTGCAGAGCAATGCGTTTAAAGTAGGGGCGAGTTTTAAGGATCAGTATGGTAACCTTTACTTTGGAGGAATTAATGGTATGAACTATTTTGACCCTTTGTCCGTTGCCTGTGAAGATATTCCACCGGATTTAGCCTTTACAGACTTACGGGTATATAATAAAACGGTAAGAGTGCAGGATAAACTTGCTTCGCGTGTATTACTGCCCCAATCGATCAATTTTAGCGATAAAATTCAACTGAGCTCTTCACTTAACGATTTTACTATAGATTTTATCGGTATTCATTTCGCGTATTCTTCCAAAATGAAATATCGGTATAAGCTGGAAGGGTATAATAAAGATTGGGTAGAAACAGATTTTCCTTCCGTGAGTTTTGCCAATCTGCCGCCGGGTATTTATGAGCTGTCCGTATATGCAATGACAGGTAATCAGGGTACCGAAACCCTCCGTAAGATGACCATTCAGATATTACCGCCCTGGTGGGCCACCGGCTGGGCTTATACCTTGTATCTTCTGCTTGCAATATACATTGTTTACATGGCTGTATACATTATTCGAAGGGAAAACCGCCTAAAAAGGAATCTATTGTTAGCTGCAAAAGAAAAGGAGCTGCACCAGGGGAAACTGGAGTTTTTTACTAATATATCTCATGAGCTGCGTACGCCTATGACGCTGATTTATGGTCCGCTGACTGAGTTTCTGGAAAAAGGTCTGCATACCCAAAATGCCCGGGAAAAACTTTGGCAAATGTACCGGAACACGAAACGCCTGCTATTACTTACCAATCAATTGCTGGATTTTAGAAAGATGGAAACAGGGAATGTACAGTTGACCGTAGAGCGGACAGAGTTCATTCGTTTCTTAAAAGAGATATATCTCGTATTTAAAAACAAAGCTTTGGGAAGTAATATAAGCTACGAATTTCAGGCGCCAGAGACCCTCTTTATGTACTGCGACCGCTCTAAAATGGAAATTGTGTTTACCAATCTTCTGTCTAATGCTTTTAAATATACAGCTTCCGGCGGGCGTATTAGCGTAAAAGTTGCTATGTGGAGCCCAGCTAAGACCGTTGCAAGAAAACAAAAAAAGGAAGGAGAGCGGCTGGCAGATGATTATTTAGAGGTAACTGTAGAGGATGATGGCATTGGTATTGCGCCGGAGGCTATCAAGCATATTTTTGACAGCTATTATCAGGCAACACAGCTTAACTCATTGCATACTGCCGGTACAGGGCTTGGGTTAAGTATTGCAAAGGATATTGTACATCGCCATCATGGTTTTATTGAAGTGGAGAGCACTCCCAAAAAAGGTACCCGCTTTTTAGTTAGGCTACCATTAGGGGCAAGACATTTTACAGATTTGGAGCTGGTGGCAGGGGAAAGAAGTCCCGATGCAGTTAGCAGCTATGAGTTGTTACCGGAAAACCTTACGGAGCCAGCTAAAGAAGAAATTTTTCCGGCGGATGATTACACGGAAACATCTGTACTAAACGTGCAGAAAGAAGAGCGGGCGAATGAAATTAAGCAGGAAAGATACCGGTTGCTCATTATAGAAGATAATGCAGAGCTACTTCTTTATTTAAAAAAAGAGCTGGGCAGATATTATAAAGTAGCTGCGGCAGAAAATGGAAAACAGGGTTTGGAAAAGGCCCGGCAGTGGCTTCCTGACATCATTCTGAGTGATGTGATGATGCCGGAAATGGATGGCTTGGAGTTGTGTGTAAACCTGAAAGCCGATCCGGATTTAAATCATATTCCGGTGATTTTGCTTACAGCGCGCTCTGCTTCAGTTTATGAAATAGAAAGTATTGAAACGGGAGCGGATGACTACATTACAAAACCTTTTAATTTCCGGTTGCTTCGCGCAAAGATCAACCGCTTTCTTACAGGTAGGCAACAAATACGGGAATATTACCGCAAATTGATCTCTCTGGAGGTCACAACTCCGGATTCCAATACTGCTGATGAGCAGTTTTTGAGTCTGCTGATAGATCAGGTAGAGCAACTGCTGGGTGATAGTACTTTCAATGTGAGAAAACTATGCCAGTCCATGGCAATGAGCCAGTCGACCCTTTATAAGCGAATAAAGGATATGACTGGTGCAAGTATTGTGGATTTTGTGAGAAGTGTGCGTATTAAAAAAGCAGCCCAACTACTATTGCCTGGTAAAACCAAAATAAATGAGGTTGCTGCAGAAGTAGGGATTAGCGATCTGAAATACTTCCGGGAACAGTTTCGAAAACATTTTGGCCAGTCTCCCTCCGAATATCTCAAAAATAAGGGCGTTCGTAAAGAGCTATAAACTGATGATATAGGGAGTACACAAGATATTTACGAAAAAGCCCCTTCTCCTGCACTTTAAAAATAACAGTTTCCCCCCTGATTGTACCGAAAGCCCCGCTGCATTTTATAAAAGGAGCTGCTCAAGGGAGAGCAGATACATGCCTTCATTTTACAATTCTTGCCAGGAATATGCAAAAATGCCCCATATTTATACGAAATCCCCCCTGCCGAAGCCTGCGCGCTTCAGCTACATTTGCGTCGAATTTCAAAAAATAAACTAACGATGTGTATGCTTAAGAAATTATCGAAAGCGATTGGGTTTTTCGTAATCCCTCTGTTTCTGACACATAATGTTGCGGCACAGGTTTCGCAGATAAAAGGGGTAGTTACCAACGCCAACAAAGAACCGGTACCAAACACAACGATTGTTGTGAAACGCACAGGCGTCTCTGCCATGTCTGACAATACCGGCGGGTTTGAAATAAGAGCACGGAAAGGGGATACATTGTTATTTACCTCGGTGGGGTACAATGACCAGATGACTGTTCTTAAAAACAACCAACCGCTGCATATTAACATGGAATATGCTTTTAATTCCATGGAGGATGTGATAGTAGTGGGATACGGTACTCAAAAAAGATCAGATCTGACGGGTTCCATTGCCGGGTTGAAATCTGAGGATATTGAGCAATCACGAAGCACAGATTTTATTGCTGCTTTGCAGGGAAAAGTTGCAGGAGCGCGTATCTTTTATCAGTCTGGCGAACCGGGTGCTGCTATGAACATACAGATACGAGGCATTAGCTCACTATACGGTTCATCTGCACCGCTTTTTGTAATTGATGGTATTCAGTATGATGTAAATGCTGACGAAATTGCAACATCAAATAATGCCAACCTGGGAAACAATGCCAATCCTTTGTCCATGCTTAACCCGGCGGATATTGAATCGATCGAAGTGCTAAAAGATGCGTCTGCAACCGCTATTTATGGCTCCCGCGGAGCAAACGGAGTAGTTATTGTTACTACAAAAACAGGGAAAACCAGCCGCTCGGTAACCACTTATGATGCATATATCAGCCTTTCAAAGCCTTCTAAGAAACTGGAAATGCTTGATGGAAATGAATTTATTGAGTATCAGCGGCTAATAGATCCTAATTCCAAATTATTTTATAATACCGATAGTAGTGGGAACCTGGATCTTAATAGCCCCAGAGACCCCTACTCACTGCCTCAACACGACTGGCAAGAGGAGGTGATGCAGCGTTCGGTTACGCATAATCACAACGTAAGTATCAGTGGCGGATCCGGCAACACAGTTTATGCGGGTGGCGCAGGGTATTTGGATGAAGAAGGAATTGTAAGAAATAACAGCCAGAAAAGGTATACTTTTCGTTTGAAACTGGATCATCAGGCCAGCAAAAAGATCAAATTAGGATTGAATAGTAATGTTTCCTATACAGATGTTTACGGGTCGCTTAACACGGGTCAGGCAAATGACTGGAACGGTGTAATGCAGCAGCTCATTACAGCCAAGCCCATCCAGTATATTGATTCGGATTACGATGAAACGATTGGTTATGTAACACCCCTTTCTATCATAGATAATTTTTATAAGAATATTGCAACAATTAAAGCAATTGGAAACGGATACGTAGATGCGGAAATTGTTAAAAATCTTAAATTAAATATATCTGGTGGCGGTATTATTTCCAGTTCTAAGGGAAAAGAGTTCTATTCGAGATACACTACATTGGGAAACGCTAATAATGGTGTGGGCATTATCCAGGAAAGGAGAAGCATCAACTGGTATAATACCAACCGGCTTATTTATCAGAAAAACTTTAGTAATAAAAGCCAGCTGAATATAATGACGGCCTTTGAGATAAATGCCTATCTTTTTGAAAGGAGCCTAATGCGCAATAATGACTATCCCGATGAAATTACAGGGATCGATGATATCAGCAAAGGTTCAACAGTAACCGGCCTTGTTTCTGAAAAGTGGAAAAATAATCGTCTTTCTTATTTGGGTCGCGCCGATTATACTTTATTGAATAAATACCTGTTTACTGCCAGTTTTAGAGCGGATGGTTCAGACAAATTTGGAGCCGGCAATAAGTTTGGCTATTTCCCCTCGCTTGCATTTGCATGGAAACTGGATAAGGAAAGTTTTATAATGAATGTTTCAGCGATCAGTGATCTCAAACTGCGCCTTAGTTATGGCCAAACAGGGAACGAGCGGATTCCGGCTTATTCTTATGCCGGCAAAATGATCAATACGTATTATTCGGCAAATGGCATTTCAGTGTATGGTTTAGCTCCTTCTACATTGGCTAATCCTGAGTTAAAATGGGAAACAACCGTTCAGTGTAATGCAGGCCTGGACATAGGGATTTTAAAGAATCGCCTAAGCCTCTCGGTCGACTTCTATTTAAAGCAAACCCGCGATATGCTGCTGCCGCTGCTTATACCATCGCAATCGGGCTATGAGCAGCAATGGCAGAACATTGGCAAGATTGATAATAAAGGGATGGAGTTTCAACTTACTTCACAGAACATACAACGGCAGAACCTGAAATGGGTAACCAACTTCAACATCAGCTTCAATCAGAACCGGATACGTAGTTTAGGATCCCTGGATTATATCCCGGTGGTAATGGATAATGGTGTTATTACTAACCTTGGGAGGGTAAGCGTAGGAAAAGAACTGGGAACAGCTTACGGCTATCTGTTCGATGGCATTTACCAGATATCCCAGTTTGACTGGCAGAACGACAGCGACCCATCGATTCCGCATAAAGAGCGTAATTACACCCTAAAATCAGGCGAAGTAAGTGTGGCTGGTGTTACGGTATTGCCAGGGTCTTATAAATTCAAAGACCTGAATAATGATGGCATTGTGGATGAAAACAGCGATCGTACTTTTATATCACACAGTCTTCCCAGGCATTATGGCGGTATCAACAACACTTTCACGTACAAGAATTTTGAACTGAATGTTTTTTTTGAGTGGTCCTATGGCGCCGAAATTTTTAATATGGGCAAGATAGCGCTGGAAGGATTGAGCATCAATAGCAATGTATCCAGGGAATTTTATTATAATAGATGGACTCCCGATAATCCCACCAACGAGTATGGCGACTTTAGAAGCACCAATGGCTTAGGCGGAGGAAATAATACCTTCAAAATAGCATCTTCCTATTACGTGGAAGACGGTTCTTATTTGCGCTTGAAAAATATAAGTTTAAGTTACCATCTGCCGCGGAACTGGATAAAGCGGGCAGGTATAAACGGAGCAAAGCTGTATGTTACCGGTAATAATTTGTGGCTATTAACTTCTTACTCTGGTTTCGACCCCGACATTAGCTTTGGAGACCCTCTGTTTTCCGGTTTTGACCGGATCTCTTATCCCCGCGTAAGATCTCTTATTATAGGTGTTAATGTTAATTTTTAAAATAACGAAGCAATTATGAAAAAGCTGTTTAATATAATATATATATCGTTTTTAGTTGCGATTTGCAGCCTGTTTGCCTGTAAAAAGAATTTCCTTGATGCCAAAGTGTATTCGTTCATAGAAACAGAGCAGTTTTATAAAACAGAGCAGGATATTGAGTCGGCGCTGGTGGGATGTTATAACATGCTCAACTCGTCTGACTACGGACGTATGTTTGGAGAAACTATGCTTTTTATCCTAAATGGAGGAAATGACGAGTGTTTGACCCGCACAGGAGTAAGCAATTCTATAAGCCCGTTTGGAAATGGATCCTATACAGCCGCAGAGACAGAGCTTAAAGAAAAATGGGAGGCTTTTTATGCGGCGATAAACCGGTGTAATCATTTGCTGGAAAAAATTGATCAGGTATCTATGGATGAAGATCGCAGGAATGAAGTAAAGGGAGAAGCGCTCTTTTTGCGTGGATTTTATCACATGTACCTGGCTTTGATGTTTGGAGCCATTCCGGTAAACACAACGGCCGACCCCGACTTCTTCCAGCCAAGGCTTCCTGTAAAAGAAGTGTATGAGCAAATACTAACCGACTTTACTGAAGCTACCCGTTTATTACCTCATCGTGCCCAAATAGCGGGACGCGTTAACCGATGGACACCCGAAGGTTATCGCGCTAAAATATATGCATACCTGGCGGCATGTAAAACTAATCAGGTTGGTGAGGAGCTGGCATTAGACCTTAACTATTTTTCCTGGGCAAATGCTGCAGAGATGTACGATAGTGTGTATGCTATTACAACGCGCATAATTAATCATAGCGAGTACAAGCTCACCGATCATTACGATTATTTGTTTCGGGAAACTACCCGCTCCTGGCAATACGAAGAATGTTTGTTTACTATAGAAGGTTCGTCAACAGCGACTAACAGTGTGGCCAATCGCCTGAACCAGGCGTGGTTGCCTTCGGGAGATGTGGATACCAGGGGAGGAAGCGGCTCCAAGTGGTTTTCGCCACTGGCGGAAGTGTACAATCGCTATAAAAACACAGATCTGAGGAGAAATCACAACCTGACAGGAAATATTCCTGCAGGCGACGGTGCTACTGTAGAGACTATAGATAATATACGGTATTATATACCGGCAAGTGTAAATCTAAATGTAAACGCTTATGGTATAGGGAAGTATCGGTACAGAGATCCGCTTCAAAAACAAATTTCCAATTTTTTAAGTGATGGAGCTTTGCCAATGCTGCGGTATGCTGATATTCTTTTGCTGTATGCCGAAGCTTTGTATTATAAGGGAGACGAGGCCGGTGCGCGGGCTATGTTTTTGCCGATACGCCAGCGAGCTCTGTTTGGGACTACTACTACAGTATCTACACTCACTAATAATTACCTAAAAACAAATTTCATCGAAGAACTGCTGGATGAGCGCTCCCGTGAGCTTTGCTTTGAACCAGGGATCAGAAGATTTGACCTGATCCGGTTTAATAAATTGTCGTCTGTAATTGATCAATTACCGCTGACCGGAAGTTTTCATAACATCAATTCTTTACCACAATTAAAAACGAACTGGCAACCTTATAAGATATGGTTTCCTATTCCCACAGCAGAAGTAGATTTGAATCGTAAGCTTGTACAGAACCCGGGCTACTAAAAGATCAGCTATTATGACCTGGCGTTTGACATAAGTATTTTATTTTTCATGCAGAAGTTATTTAAGTTGTTTTAAACCAATCATATATATTATGAGTCATACACAAATCGAGGAGCAAGGAGGAACTGCATTTAAACAACGCTACTTTTATTTCAATTGCTGCCCATAAAAAAGTTTAAAAAAGTTTTGATTATATAATGATGAATAAGAAACTGATATTTTTTTCGTTGATGCTGATTACCTCTTCTGTGCAGGTAACTGCGCAACGAAAAATCGAGACCATAATTTATAAAGCTATTGATACGGTTTCGCTGGCAATGAAAGTTTATTATCCTGATGACTTTAAACCGGGTGACAGGCGTTCTGCCATCGTTTTATTTTTTGGCGGTGGCTGGAATAATGGAAATGCAGACCAGTTTAAAAACCAGGCCATTTATTTTTCCGGTTTAGGGATGATAGCCATTACCCCCGATTACAGGGTAAAAGCCCGTCAGAATACAACACCTTTTGAATCAGTAAAAGATGCGAGATCAGCTATAAGATATATACGCTCAAATGCCGACAAGCTTGGAATTATTCCCGATAAGATCGCTGCCGGCGGCGGTTCAGCGGGAGGGCATATTGCCGCCGCCGCCGATTTATGTACTATTGATGAAACAACGGACGATCTGAACGTAGATGCCCGCCCCAATGCGCTCGTTTTATTTAACCCGGTTTTTAATAATGGGCCCGGCAATTATGGTTACGATAGGTTTCGGGATAAGTACACACAGATATCTCCTTACCACAATATAAAAAAAGGGGCGGCTCCCGCTATTGTTTTCTTAGGAACAAATGACAAACTGGTTCCTGTGAAAACAGCCGAAATGTACAAGCAAAAAATGGAAGAGGCAGGCAGTCGTTGCGATTTAGTTTTATATGAGGGACAGGGGCATGGTTTCTTTAATTATAAAGCTAATAAAGAAAATACCTATTATGACAAAACTTTAAAAGAAGCGACAACCTTTCTTAAATCATTAGATTACATTCAATGGGCAAAGAACCGGGGTATGCTCCTTTTCGAAATGAATACAGCAGGAACCCAACCCCGCCCCAATATTCTATGGGTAACAATCGAAGATACTTCGCCCAACTTTATCGGATGTTACGGGAATGCCGATGCACGCACGCCCAATATCGACCGGCTGGCGGCAGAAGGTGTGCGTTTTACAAATGCGTTCTCAACAAATACCGTATGCTCACCCAGTCGTACCACTATTATTACAGGCGTACGAACTTACGAAACCGGCACAGGGCACCACCGCAGTAAATATCGTGTACCCGATTTTATGAATGGGTTTCCTCACTATATGCAGCAGGCTGGTTATTATACTATCAATAATGCCAAAACGGATTACAATATCGCAAACGAAAAAAAATACATACAGCAAGCCTGGAACGAGAGCAGCAATACAGCGGGCTGGTGGAATCGTAAGCCGGGGCAGCCATTCTTTGCAGTATTTAATTTTAACGACAGTCATCAGTCGCGCACTATGACCTACCCGTATGGGCAATATGTAAAAGAGGTGCTGGATGAATTACCTTCGGAAGACCGTATTAGCGACACCGCTTTTCAAATGCCTCCTTTTTTTCGCGATTGCCCCGAAATGCGCAAACAATTCGCACGGGTTTACAACTCAATAAGGTTAACAGACAACAAAATCGGAGCGCTGTTAAAGCGATTAGATCAGGATCATCTTACCGATAGCACGATTATCTTTTTTTATGGAGACCATGGAGAAGGCATTCCTAAAGGGAAAACCAATGGCATTAATTTAGGCTACAGGGTTCCGTTTGCTATCTGGTTCCCCCCGATGTACAAACACCTGTCGCCCTGGGGTACAGGCGTGATAAGCGATGAGCTGATAGATTTTGAAGATCTGGCACCTACTCTTATAAATATAGCCGAAGGCAAAGTTCCTGACTATATGAAAGGGCGCACACTTATTGGAAATAAACGCTCTCAGCCGGTACCATTTCTGGAATTATCATCTGACCGGTCTGATAATGGAATAGATATGGTAAGAAGCATCACGGATGGTAAATACATGTACTGCAGAAACTATATGCCATTTATGCCGCAGGCGAGGTATATCAATTACATGGAAATTGGTGAAATAAAACAATTGATGCGAAAGGATTTGGCAGCCGGTAAGCTCAATGCCAATCAGAAACAATTATTTGAACCTCGTCCGGCAGAATTTCTTTTTGATATAGAAAACGATCCCTGGGAGCTGAACAATTTAGCGGGCGATCCGAAATACAAAGCACAACTGCTAAAAATGCAGTCGCAATTAGATCAGTCTATCTTAAAATCAAGAGATGTAATGTTCCTGCCTGAGTATGAACTGGCAGCAATATCAAAAAGAAACGAAACAGCTTATGAGTTTCGGATGAATGAGCAGCAATATCCGTTAAGGAAAATATACCCGGTAGCCTCGCTGTCTGGAAAGCGTGGAAAGAACATTGCTCAGCAACAGGTAGTTTATTTAAAGAACACCAATCCGATCATCCGTTATTGGGCGATTTTGGGGCTTCGGTCGCAACCTGAAGCGTTGCTTAAAGCATATCGCAGCAATCTGCTGCAGGCAATGGGAGATGAGTATCCCCCGGTAAAAATTACAGCATCAGCTATCGCATTTGATCTGTTTAGTGATAAAAATGCCGAGACCATTTTAAAAGAGGCTGCCTCCGGATCAAACGAGCATCTGGCATTAATGGCAGTAAACTATATGCTGTATTTTAAAAATAAGCTGCCTTTTAAAGATATGATCACTGGTATCGCAAACAATAAAAAAATAAATCAGAACGTGGCCTGGGCCGCCCTGGATTACCTGGGAAGTATTGGTAAGCGTTCGCAAAAATGATACTTTGGATATTTTAGTGGAAAACTGTGGGCGAATTAATTTCGGGTCTTACCTAACAGATAATCGTAAAGGTATCACAGCATCTGTTACGCTTAATGGAGTTTTACTGAAGAACTGGCATATGTATCGTTTCCCGTTCAATGATTTAAAGGGAATGAAATTCAGCTCCGAAGCGCCTTTGCCCGGCGCACCCGCTTTTTATAAGGCTGTTTTCGACCTTGAAAATGTGAAAGACACATACCTGGATATGCGGAACTTTGGAAAAGAGTTCGTATTCTTAAATGGCCATCACCTGGGACGGTACTGGAACATCGGGCCGCAGTAAACGATTTATGTGCCTAAAGATTGGTTAAAGAAAGAAGATAATGAGATCGTTGTATTTGACGTACTACAGGATGGTCATAAAAGCATAGCTGCGGTTAACAAACCCAAACGGATCACTTAAATAAAGTAAAAACACATAAAAAATAATAAACTGATGAAAAAAATTGTTTTTGGATTATTGTTACTACTGTCCCTGCAGGTTATTGCACAGCAGCGACCTAACATTGTCTATATCCTGGCAGATGACATGGGCTGGAAAGATGCAGGATTTATGGGAAGTGACTTTTATGAAACGCCACACCTGGACACCCTGGCGCGGCAGGGTATGGTATTTACCAATGCTTATGCAGGAGCCGGTAATTGTGCACCAAGCCGTGCGTGTTTTATCTCAGGACAGTACACGCCCCGCCACGGCGTATATGCAGTAGGTAATACAAAACGCGGGCCTGTAAAAAGTATGCGCTTAGAGCCCGTTCCTAATACGGATTACCTGGCGCCATCTGTTTATACTATAGCGGAGGCGCTAAAGGATGCCGGATATAAAACAGCCATATTTGGAAAATGGCATTTAGGAAAGAAAGAGGGTACTTTACCACGTGATCAGGGCTTTGAAGTAGACGGTTCTTTTGATCCGCCCAGCGAAGATGATTTCATCAGTACCAATGACCCCAAAGGCATTTACCGGATCACGGAAGGGGCCTGCAGTTTCATGGAAAAAAATAAGAACCGTCCGTTTTTTCTTTACGTAGCACATCATGCTACCCACATGTCTATACAGGCGAGAAAGGAAATGCTGGACAAGTTTCTTAATAAAGAAGGGAAGCTGCAAAAGAATAAACGGTTTGCTGCAATGAATGCACAACTGGATGATGGTGTGGGTGTGCTGCTGCAAAAAATAAAAGATCTGGGTATTGAAAAGAATACGTTAGTTGTTTTCACTTCAGATAATGGAGGCCTGCCACAATCACCTCAGGATCCGTTACGGGGATACAAGGGAATGTATTACGAAGGTGGTATCCGTGTGCCATTTATTGCCCGCTGGCCCGGAGTTATTACTCCCGGAAGTAAGCAAGCTACTCCTATTATAAATGTGGATATGTTCCCTACTTTCTTAGAAGCTGCGGGAGCCGGTGTGCAGTCAGGTAAGATATTAGATGGTAAAAGTGTGTTATCGCTTTTTCGTGGAAAAGCTGATCTGGCCGATCGGCCTATCTTATGGCATTTTCCCGGCTACCTGGATAAACCTAATCCCGGATCACGTGATAAAGTTTTCCGCAGCAGGCCTGTAAGCACGCTTCGTAAGGGCGACTGGAAATTATTGCTTTTTCATGAAGAGTGGGTGCTTGACGGAGGCCGGCAGCAATTGGCAAATAATAATGCGGTGGAATTATATAATCTGAAAGAGGATATATCAGAGAAGAGCAACCTGGCTGCCCGTTACCCCGAAAAACGTGACGCCATGCTGGATGAGTTGCTGCGGGTAATGAAAGCAAGCGGAGCCACTATGCCGGATCAGCGCAATCCGCAATACAAAAAATAGAAAAGGAACCATTGTTATTTGATTAAAACTCATCAAATATCTGAAACCTTTTCTGATATTAGGTTTTAGGCCCTCTCTACAAAAAATTGTTCCGTTTTCCATCTCCCCGTCCGACCGGGTCATCCGGGCGGGCTTCAGGAGAAGGTGGCCGAAGGTCGGATGAGGTCTTATCGGGATAATAGTGTTTGGAAATAGAGGTCAGGTTAAATACTTTAATTAGATATGAAAATAATTGCTCTCTGTTTATGGCTGGTGATACCCTTACCGTTTTTAAAAGCACAATCTCAGGCTGTAAAAATTACGGTACAGGCGGATCAGCCGATGCACCAGGTAAATCCAGGTTTTTGGGGCACAAATTTTTTGTACTGGATTGATGATGATGCATCTCTTGACAGAGGCACCCTTGTGTCGCGTATTAAAGAGGGCGGTATACGGTTACTAAGATACCCGGGCGGCACGGTTGCTGATAATTTCCATTGGAAAAGTAGTACGCTGGATAATGTCAATATGTTTCCTTATGAAAGTGGGACTGCTGAAACTGATTTTGATGAATTTATGGAAGTGTGCCGCCAAACAGGCGCTGAGCCAATGTGCGTGTTGAATACGGAAAGCTGGGCAGTGCGAAATGACATCGCCGGCGGCGCACACGAAGCTGCTGAATGGCTGCGTTATTGTAAGAAAAAAGGGTATCCTGTGCGGTACTGGGAAATTGGTAACGAAACTTATTGGCATCCGGTACTTTCAGCACGGGAGTATGCAGCGCTGGTAAGGGTATATGCCGATTCAATGAAAAGTGTGGACGCTGATGTTATCTTAGGTATAAATGGACATTGGGATACACAGTTTGTAGGTACGAAGGAGCGTGTTAAGAAAGGCGCACTGCCTAGGGTATTGGAGTACCGGCGCAATATTAATAGCCGCGAGGATGCAAAACGGTATGACGATTTTTTAAAATCCAACACGATACAACCTATAACAGAAGGCAGTGAGAAATGGTGGGAGATACTGGCTGCCGAATGCGCTGACAAGATAGATATGATTATCGTGCACTGGTATTTTTCTCCCCAACAGCTGGATAATGTTTACGGCAGGCTTACAAAGCTGCGCCGATTGCTGGAACGCAAACTTCCCGGCAAAAAGTTTTTATATAATATGTCGGAGTATAATGTTACTACCCGAACTCCGGAATCCTATATGCATCTTACAGAAATGATGGGTACTATGTTAAAGGCAGGCATCGATATTTCGGCACTCTGGCCTATGCGCATGAAATATAAAAAGCCTACTTATCTTGATTATAAGACACATCAACCATCTATACTTTACCAGGTTGTGCAACAATTATCCCGGCATTTTACCGGAGATGTGGTAAATACTGAGTCGGCTGATATTATTCCTGTTTTCGCAGCGCATAACAAGGAGGAAACAACAACAGTGCTCTCTGGAAGAAAAATAAAAAGCGCTACATCTGTTGCTTTGAAAGTGCAGGGGAGTGGTAAGAGCAGGCAACATTGTAAGCTTTGGCGTATCAGTGGAGAGGAGTTTGATTATAAGATCCGGGAAGAACAGGTTCCTGTACAACAGGAGATGGCCCGCTTTTCGTTAGAACCTTCAGATATTGTGCTAGCCATGTTTTACTGATATAAAATTTTAAATATTGAATACTTAAAAATATATCTTGAATATGAAAAAAAATGGTCTCTTGCTTTGTCTTCTGATTACAATAGGTTCCTTCGCGCAGAACCGGCCGAATATCCTATGGCTGGTTTGCGAGGATATGAGCCCGTATTTAAGCTGCTATGGCAATACATTAGTGAAAACACCTAATTTGGATCGCCTGGCTGCGAAAGGGATCAGGTACACGCAAGCACATTCTAATGGAACACAATGTTCCCCTTCTCGGTCTACTATTATTTCGGGTAAATATGCGGTAAGCCTGGGTACGGATATTCACCGGGAAAAGCGCCCTGTTCCTGATGCATTTTACTTTCCTAAATACCTGCGTGATGCCGGGTATTTTACTATGAACAAAGCCAAGCAGGATTATAACAATATGAAAACACCCAAAAATGTATGGGATCTTTCAGATCGTAAAGCTGCTTACCAGGATCGGCCAGACAAAACAAAACCTTTTTTTGCAGTATTTAATTCAGGTATTACACACATGAGTCGCGTAGCCACCCGCACTACTGAAGGGCGTTCTTCCCGCAGCGTTCCCATGAGTAAAGTAGCGGTGCCTCCCTATATACCAGACTTGCCCGAAGTACGAGATGATATTTCCTGGAATATGGATGCCGTTAAGGAAATGGATGCATGGGTAGGTCAGCAGTTAAAGGAACTGGAAAAGAGCGGCGAAGCGGATAACACAATTGTTTTCTTTTATTCCGATCATGGAGGCACTGTACCCAGGGGAAAGGCTTATGTTTATGAAACCGGAACCCTGGTACCTCTTATCGTTTATTTTCCGCCTAAGTGGAAACACCTGGCAGGTACTTCGTTACCTGCTGTAAGCAACCGGCTGGTGTCTTTTGTAGATTTTGCTCCTACTATATTAAGTCTGTGTGGTGTAACGACGCCTGATTTTATGGTTGGATCATCGTTTTTAGGAGAAGCGGCAAACGCTCCTAAAAACCAGCATCAATATATTTTTACATTTCGTGGCAACCAGGGAGATTCTTATGCGCCTGCGCGTGCTGTTAACGACGGTCATTACAAGCTGATCTGGAATTACCAGAGCGCTTATCCCAACGGCACCCGGCAGGATTATCAATGGCAAATGCCCGCGCAGCAGGCCTGGGATAAAGCTATTATGGCAGGAAAAATTAAAGATCCGCTACAGCTGAAATTTTGGTTGCCTGTAGAGACTTTTGAGCTTTATAACATCCAGACGGATTCTTTGGAAACAGTAAACCTGGCGGACCAGTCTGCTTATAAAGCTGTGTTGGACCGGCTGAAAGGCGTATTACAGCAAACGGTCAGAGATCAAAAGGATCTCGGTTTTATACCTCGCGAATACCGCCGCGAATTGCAGAAAAAAGGAGCTTTGTATGAAGTGGTTAGAAAGGAAAAGATCAATGTTGCGAAGGAGATCACCGCTGCAGAAACTGCTTCTTTAAGAGATCCGGGTCAGTTAAATACACTCATTCGTTACCTGGGAGATAGTGATCCTGTGGTTCGGTATTGGGGTGCAAGTGGCATTTGCGGATTGACAAAAACCGGGTTATTAAACAAAGTGCCTCAGGCGGCGGCTGCCGTGCTTCGGGCCCCTGCTGTAATACCAGAGGTAAAATGTATGCTGGCTGAAGCAATGGTGTATACAGGTGATCGTGATAAAGGACTGAGCTATTTGTTTCAGCAATTAAAATCGGGATTTGGACCAGCGGCAGCCTGTCTTCAAAATACAGGTTCTAAAGCCAGTCCGCTGGTAAAAGACCTGCAGCAATTATTGGCATCAAAATCGCCGAAGCTAAAGTTTTATATCCGCTCCATTCTTATTAATTGCGGTGCTTTACCGTATAATCAATTGTATAGCGCCGATGAAAAAGTTGAATCATAGTATCATGCAAAGAAAATATAGGAGTGCTTGCACATTAAAGTATAGAACGGGTGTTCTCCTGCTGCTGTTTTTACCGGTGCTGTTTAACAAAGTCTGTGCGCAGCGCGAAGGCGGTATGACAACTTCGAATTTTGACTTTGACTGGCGTTTTCATCTTGGTGATATTACTGATGCCTCTGCAGTATCTTTTAACGATAACCAATGGCGTATGCTGGATCTGCCGCATGACTGGAGCATCGAGCAGCCGTTTGATCTTAACGCACCATCAGGATGGCAGGGTGGATACCTGCCCGGTGGGGTTGGTTGGTACCGGAAAACGTTTCAATGGAACAAACAATCGGGCACACGTGTAATGATTCAGTTTGACGGAGTGTATATGAACAGTGAAGTATGGGTGAATGGTCACTACCTGGGAAAACGCCCTTACGGCTATATTAGTTTTGAGTATGATATTTCACCGTATTTAAAAACAGGTAAAAATATAATAGCGGTAAGGGCTGATAACAGTAAGCTCCCCAGTGGCCGCTGGTATACAGGATCTGGTATTTACCGCCATGTATGGTTACGTGTTACGGGCGATGTGTACATTCCGCAATGGGGCACTTATGTAACAACTTCCCGTGTAACATCTCAATCAGCCCTGGTAAATATTCAAACGGAATTATTGAACAGGCATACAGCCGCGCAGCTTGTTACACTGCAGACAGATATTTTTTCTCCCGAGGGAAAACGACTGCAAACCCGGTCGCAACAATTGCGGCTGGATAGCGGGATTACCAATCTTTCGCAGCAGATTGTATTGCCGCAGCCCAGGTTCTGGTCTCCCGAAACCCCGGTACGATACCGGGTAGTGCATCATATTATCCGTCCTGGGAACAATAATGAAGTGTACACTACGTATTTTGGTGTGCGTACTATAGAAGTAAATGCCACCGACGGTTTTGTATTAAATGGGAAAAAAATAAAGCTGAATGGCGTTTGCAACCATCATGATGCAGGGCCCGTAGGAGCTGCTGTGCCGGAAGATATGCTGGTACGCCGTTTAAGATTGCTGAAAGAAATGGGAGCTAATGCTATAAGGACTACTCATAATCCTGCAGCGCCGGAACTGTATACCATTTGCGATACGCTCGGCCTGATGGTGCTTGATGAAGCATTCGATGGGTGGGATAAACCCAAAGCAGCCTATGACTATGGGTTGTATTTTAAGGAATGGTGGAGAAAAGATCTTACAGATTTTATTAAGCGCGATCGTGACCATCCTTCCATTGTAATGTGGAGCATTGGTAACGAAGTGCCTAAGTTTGAGGTAGCATTGCAGCAGCAATTAGTAGCGCTTTTAAAAGGGCTGGACAGTACCCGGCCGGTCACACAGGCCCGAAGTGGCGAAGGAGGTTATGCAGATGTAGCTGGTCTTAATGGAGAGGGAGAGATGCCGGGTGTATTGGAAAAATATCATCAGCAGCATCCACAGGTGCCTTTATTAGGTACTGAAATTACACATACACTGCAAACAAGAGGCGTTTATTATACCCGAACTTCTTATCGTACCCGCGATTTTGCTGCGCCGTGGGAGAAGGATGTAAAATGGGAAGATTTTAAAGATAAAGTGTTTCCCATACCAGATATTTCTGAAAAAGAAGTATTCGAACAGCAACCTCGTTTTTATCAATCGTCCTATGACAATGCTATTGTTCGTATTGGTGTAAGAGATCAGCATCGTCGTACGGAAGCGCTTCCTTATTTTATCGGGACGTTCCGCTGGACGGGATTTGATTACCTGGGAGAGGCAACCATTCAGCCCGCACGAACCGCTAATTTTGGTATACTGGATCTGTGCGGATTTCCTAAAGATCATTATTATTTATACCAGAGCTTATGGTCATCATCACCTATGGTGCATTTATTGCCTCACTGGACTCACCCGGGCAAAGAAGGAACTGTGATTCCTGTCGTGGCTTATTCCAATGCTCCGGAAGTAGAACTGTTTCTGAATAACCGTTCGCTTGGTACGCAAACAATGGGAGCAGAAGGCCAGTTGGTGTGGATGGTTCCTTATGAATCGGGCACACTGCAGGCGACAGCCCGTAAAGACGGAAAAACAGTTGCCAGAACCAGTGTGATGACAGCGGGCGCCCCTGCAGCCATCCGGCTTATTGCAGACAGGCGGCGGGTGATAGCAGATCGCAGAAGTGTAATACATGTAGAGGTTAATATTACCGATCATAAAGGATACCTGGCGCCCGAAGCGGATAACCTGGTAACCTTCAAACTCTCTGGTCCCGGAAAAATGATAGGAGTGGAGAATGGTGATATTGTTGATTTTGGACACATGAAAGCCAAACAGCGTAAAGCGTTTAAAGGAAAGTGCCTGGTATTGATTCAAGCTACCGGCCACACGGGTCTTATAAAGCTTACGACCTCTTCCGAAGGATTGAAAAGTCGTACGCTTGCCTTTACTTCTGCCCTTGAATGAAGGGAAGAGATGAGGCTTCGAATATTTTTAAATACTTTAAATTTTTAAAATGAAGATGCAAGAAGTAAATGTTTTGAAATATGTATATTGTTTAACGGTGTTGAACTGCCTGTTATGGATCAGTTTCACAGTGGCTGCGCAAAATAAAACTGTTGTAAAGCCTAACATCATTTATATACTCGTAGACGACATGGGCATAGGCGATGTGGGCGTTTATTATCAAAACTACCGCAAACAACAGGATAAGCGCAACTGGCCTTATATGCAAACTCCCCACATTGATAAACTGGCCGGCAATGGGGCACAGATCAACCACGGGTATGTAAATGCCCCTGTTTGTGTAACATCAAGAGCATCGTTTTTATTAGGCGCCACGCAGGGACATACCAAAGTAAGGGATAACCAGTTTGATAAAGAACTGGATAACAATTACAATATTGCCAATACGCTCCAATATGCAGGTTACACAACGGCGGCCATTGGCAAGTGGGGCCTGCAGGGTAAGGACGGAGCCTGGCCCACTCATCCCTTAAAAGTGGGATTTGATTATTACTACGGCTACATCAGGCATGGCGATGGCCATGAGCATTACCCCAAAGAGGGTAAATACCGGGGCGCGAAAGAAGTGTATGATGATTATACTAATGTTACACCCGCATTGGATAAATGCTATACCGGCGATTTGTGGACAGCCCGGGCCAAGCAATGGATCATTGATTATACAAAATCGAAAAATAAAAACAAACCCTTTTTCATGTATCTGGCTTACGACACGCCCCATGCGGTGATTGAGCTGCCCACCCAACAATATCCTGTCGGCAGAGGGTTGAAAGGCGGGCTTCGCTGGTTAGGCAAACCCGGTAAAATGATCAATACGGCTTCAGGTAAAATAGATTCATGGATGGCGCCGGAATACGCTAATGCAACATGGGATCACGACGATAATGCTGCTACAGCAGAAGTACCCTGGCCTGATGTGTATAAAAGATATGCAACATGCATTAAACGGATAGACGAGCAGGTAGGAGATATATTACAGTTGTTAAAGGATTTGGGGATAGATGAAAATACACTATTGGTATTCACGTCGGACAACGGACCCAGCAAAGAGTCTTATTTAAAGGAAGATTATTCGCCGGAATTTTTCAGGAGCTATGGCGCTTTTGATGGTATAAAAAGAGACCTGTGGGAGGGAGGTGTGCGGACGCCTTTCCTGGTTCAATGGCCGCAAAGAATCAAAGCAGGCAGCATCATAAATGAACCAATGATTGCCTCAGACTGGCTGGCCACGTTTTTAGATGCTGCAGGGTATTCCATTCCTGCCAATGTAGATGGTGTTTCTGTATTGCCAACCCTTACCGGTAAAGGCAAACGCAATCCGTCAAAGATTTATATAGAGTACGATCAAAACCAACGTACACCTGGTTATGCAGATTTTGAAGCGTCGAGAAGAAACAGGGCGCGCCAGCAAATGCAATCGGTACGTATTGGTAATTATATGGGCGTGCGATATAATATAAAAACGCCCAACGATTTGTTCGAGATATATAATGTGGTTAGCGATCCCAAACAGCAAAACAACCTGGCCGGCAACCCCGCATTTACTTCTATGCAGGAGCAAATGCAGCAGCGTGTGACACAAATGCGTAGGCCCGACAAAGATGCCAAAAGGCCTTACGATGGCGTGTATGTGGCGCCGTCCCCCACCAAAACGATCCCAGGGGAGGAGTTTATTTGCCGCCTTTTTAAAACCGACAATGTGTGGATACCTAATGAGTATGGATTGAAGGCAATAAAAGAAAAGAAAATCAGCGGCATAAACGCTTCCGGGTTTCCTTACATACAGGATGGCGTGTATGTGGTAACAGGTTTTATTACTGTTCCTGCTGATGACACTTATGATTTTAACTTTAAAAGTAAAGGGAAAGCGGTTTTTAAACTGCACGATATACTGTTGATAGACGCTGATTTTGGTTATGAGGGCGAAGCAAAAACAGAATCTGTGTTGTTGAAAGCCGGGCGGCATCCGTTCCGTTTTTATTACAAGCCATCGGCTTCTGGTGGCGGGCTTAGTTTAACATGGTCGGGGCCTGGATTTGGCCGTAAGGAAATAGTGTATTGATTGTTTTCTGTGCGGTTGGAAAATAGAGAACATGCCCGGCGTTCGATGAAACTTATGTAACTCACATAACCGTATCTTAAAATTGCTCTATTGAAAAAAATATTTATCTTTTTGTTGGCCGGGTGTATGATTCCTGGCTTGTTTGCTCAAAAACCATCGATAATGTAGCGGAACAGAACAAAACTATTGTACGTTTTATGAAACAGCTGTTAAACGAAGAAAAGAAAAAAGGCATGGGGATGGGTGGGTGCAGGACAAAAGTCCCTTTTTTAGAATTATTGGGGTTAAATCTGGTTATTGAAAGTTTAAAAACTATAGCGAGGGAAAATGGAGCGAACGTCATAAAAATAACTAAACCTCTTCAACCAGATTCCAAAAGTACGTACGAAAGAATTTATGCTGATATCTATCGTGTGCGGGATATACATAAGCACGAAACGGAAATTGAATAGTCTGCCGAACGCAAACTTGTGTGGAAGGATTTTAAAGGCACACTCCCGAAATCTTCCTCAAATAAAATAAGAGACCAGTTTTATCGCTTCTGCCGCTTCTTTAACATCGTGCACCCGTAAAATATGGGTGCCGTTTAAAAGACCGATCGTGTTTAATACTGTTGTGCCGTTTAATGCGTTTTCCGCATCCGTTTCGAGGGTTTTATAAATGCTGCCTTTCCTGCTGACGCCTAATAAAATGGGGAGGCACAGTATTTTGAACACCGAAAGGTCTTCTATTAGCTGAAAATTCTGACCGGTGGTTTTTCCAAATCCAAAACCCGGATCGATGATGATGTCTTTTATTCCTTTTGCCCTTAATATCTCTGTTTTTTTGATAAAAAAATCGAGTACTTCTCTCACCACATTTTCGTAAACGGGTTTTTGCTGCATGGTTTCAGGTGTGCCTTGTATATGCATTAAAATATAGGGCACCTGCAGCAGGGCTACGGTGTCTAACAAATCAGCATCAATAGTTCCGGCGCTGATGTCGTTAATAATGGAGGCGCCCGCAGTTACCGCGGCTTTTGCCACAAGGCTGTAGTACGTATCTATAGAAATGATCGTGTCCGGAAAATTTTTATGAATCAGCTCGATTGCGGGTATCACTCTTTGCAATTCTTCTGCTGCCGGAACCCTTTGGCTGCCCGGTCGGGTGCTTTGGCCGCCAATATCAAGGATCGCAGCCCCCTCTTTAATCATTTTTGCTGCTGCGCTTAAGATATCCTCGTGCCGGGTAAAGCGGCTATGGCTAAAGAACGAATCGGGGTTAATGTTTAAGATCCCCATCACAACCGGTTTGTTAATTGTTAATAACCTGCCTTTACAATTAAGAGTGAACATCAGCTTTTGTTTGTTATTTTTGTCCGGAGCTAAGTTAAGTTGATAAGTTGAAAGGGTTACAAGGTACTTTCGGTTTCAAACAAAATATAATGACCAATACAAATGAACAATATGATGCAGTTATTGCCTCGTGCAGATATGTTTTCTTAAAAAAGAATAAAGATTACGGAACGGCCTGGCGGGTGTTACGGACTATTTCTATTGTCGACCAGATTTATATTAAGGCGTTGCGCATACGCACCATACAGGATAAAAAGCAGCAACTGATCGCGGATGATATTCCCGGAGAATTTAAAGGGATTATTAATTACGCAGTGATAGGGCTGATCCAGCTGCAATTACCTAAGGATGCCTCCGTAGATTTGCCTGAAGAGGAAGTTATATCATTGTATGATGCGCATATTGCTGCAGTAAAAGAGCTTATGCAAAGTAAAAATCATGATTATGGCGAGGCGTGGCGCAATATGAGCCAGGAAGGAATGACGGACCTGATTATAATGAAATTGTGGCGCATTAAGCAAATATTGAAAAATGATGGTAAAACACTTATCAGTGAAGGTATTGACGCAAATTATCATGATATCATCAATTATTCGGTATTTGCATTGATACGGCAAAGCGAACTTCAATAAGAAAATGAAATGAAAATATTAGTAAATATTGCCAGGGTTTTAGTGGGGGTGCTGTTTATTTTTTCAGGTCTTGTGAAGGCCAACGATCCTATAGGTTTAAGCTATAAGATGCAGGAGTTCTTTTTTGCCTGGGGCATGAGCGCATTGGATGACATCACGCTCATATTGTCGGTACTCATGATCGCTTTTGAAATTTTTGCGGGCGCGGCCTTATTGCTGGGGTGGAAAATAAAAACCATCAGTTGGCTGTTACTGTTGCTGATTGTATTTTTTACTTTTTTAACCGGGTATGCTTATTTATCCGGCAAGTTTAAGAACTGCGGCTGTTTTGGCAATTGCATCCCCATTACTTCAAAGCAATCCTTTCTTAAAGATGTGGTATTGCTGTTGCTGATATTATTTATATTCTTTAACAGGAAATACATCAAACCTGTACTTTTAAAATCATCAATGACACTGGCACTGCTGCTGGCGGCTATTTTTAGCTTTGCTTCGCAATGGTATACACTGCATTATTTACCCGTAAAAGATTGCCTGCCGTTTAAAACAGGAAATAATATTCCGGAGCAGATGAAAATACCTGCTGATGCGATTCCCGACAGTACAGTGATCAGCTTTGAGTATGAAAAGGATGGCAAAAGGATCGAGTTTACAGATGATAATTTCCCGGAAGATTTTAACGACAGCACTTATAAATATATTGCCCGGCATGATAAAGTGATCAGGCCCGGCAAAAACAATGAACCGCCCATCAAGGCTTTTGGCCTTACAACGGACAGCGGTACAGATATAACACAGGACGTGCTGAACAGCGACCACGCTGTATTATTGTTCAGGGAAGACGCTTCCGGCTCATCAGGTAAATGGCAGCAGGCGTTTGAACAGCTGTATGCCCGGGCTACCGGCAAAAAGATACCTGTTTATATTGTTACCAATTCCATGGCTGATATCAAAAAAGAAATTGCGGGAACGGGCCTTAAAAATATTACGGTATTAAATGGCGATAATACAATGATCCGGACGGCTGCCCGTACCAATCCTACCGTTTATATTTTAAATAAAGGAACGATTTCAGGAAAGTGGAGTTATAAAAATTTTGATGTGGCGTTGGAGGCAATCAGTAAACTATAAAATTAAATAAGCGCTGGTTTGTTAGGTTATATTACCAAAAAGATTTTTTACAGCATACTGGTTTTGGCGGGTGTGGTGGTGCTTGTTTTTTTTCTTTTCCAGGGGTTTGGCGATCCAGCCCGCTTAGTAATGGGACAAACCGGCGATGCCAAAACACAGGAGAACATCCGCAAAGAATTATACCTCGACCAGCCCAAATGGAAACAATTTCTTTTATATATCAACGATGTTTCGCCAATAGCCGTTCATTCCAAAGAAGACATTGAAAAAAAACAGCTCAAAGGCTTTTTTATAGGTGGTAATACTAAGCTGGCCATCAAAGTGCCCTATCTGCGCCGGTCTTATCAAAGCAAGCGGGAGGTAGGCAGTATATTGATGCAGGCATTGCCGGGAACACTGCTGCTGGCAATCGCCGCTATGGCGATCGCCATTGTTATCGGCATTCCGTTAGGAGTGATTGCGGCGGTTAAACAAAACTCGTGGTTAGACACGAGCGCTATTTTTTCCAGCGTCGTTGGCATATCGGCCCCTTCGTTTTTTACGGGAATAATTATTGCCTATTTGTTTGGCTTTGTGCTTACAAAATATACCGGTTTGCAATTGAGTGGTAACTGGTTTGATATCGATGAAACTACCGGCGGGAAAGTATTTAATTTAAAAAACCTTATACTTCCTGCTATTACCTTAGGTATCAGGCCGCTGGCCATTATTACGCAATTAACGCGAAGCGCTATGCTCGATGTTTTAGACCAGGATTATATTCGCACTGCCTATGCAAAAGGGCTCGATAAAAGAATGGTCGTTTGGAAGCATGCTTTAAAGAATGCCTTAAACCCGGTTATTACGGCTATTACCGGCTGGTTTGCCGAACTGCTGGCGGGCGCTTTCTTCGTGGAATATATTTTTGGATGGCAGGGTATAGGGAAAGTAACTGTTGATGCTTTGGAAAAGCTGGATTACCCGGTTGTGATGGGATCTGTACTGATCTCTGCCACTTTCTTTGTATTAATGAATATTGTGGCCGATGTATTATACGGCGTATTTGATCCAAGAGTCCGGAAGTAGCTATGGCCGGAAAGGTCTTACGGTAGCAGGAGGAGTGCTTTCAGGCTATTTTATGATCACGTCCTTAATAACTTTACTGCCCAGGGCCTCATTCACCCTTTCAATAATCTTTTCACGCTGGTATATGAGCTCGTTTTTTAATGGAGCTACCTGAGTGTGTACAAATAACTTATCGCCAATAATCTGCAGTTTATCGGTATAGCGGGCAACGGTTTTGCCCATAATGTTTTCCCATACGGCATCTATTTCCAGCGCTTGTATGTCGCCCCGGATGCGGCTTTTATTTAAAAACTCTTTCAACGCTTCGCCTAAGGAATATTCTCCCATATAATAAATTTAGATCCTGTTTAAATATTAAAAATAAAAAAAATTATCAGAGGAAATGGTAAAATATTTCGCTATAAAACGTTTAATAAAATATTTTTAGACGGGCTCCAGGATTTTCGTGTTATTTTTTTTTACATATTTGTAAAATGAGAGAAGCCGCTCAAATTAGTGACCTTGAATTATTTGAGGATATGGTACGCGGTGACCAACAGGCCTTTACTGCGCTTTATAGCAGGCACCATTCTGGCATTTACAACTTTTTACTCAGTATCGTAAAGATACCTGCATTAGCTGAAGATTTATTGCAGGATGTATTCATGAAAATATGGGAGGGCGCCAACCATTACCACGTGAGCACCTCTTTTTCTTCTTACCTGTATCAAACTGCTCGTAATAAGGCGATTGATACTCTTCGTCGTATTGCGCGGGATCCTCTGTTGGAAGATGAGATCAGGCACCGCCTTTCTACTGGTGTATACCAGCTCAGTTTTCAGGATCAGGACTGGAAACAATATGAATCGCTTTTGCATAAGGCAATTGAGACCTTACCACCACAAAGAAAATTAGCTTTTCAATTGATTCGTGAGGAAGGAAAAAAATATGAGGAAGCTGCTCAAATAATGGGTATTAGTCGCAATACTTTAAAGCAGCATTTATCGCTGGCCGTAGAATCGATACGCAAATATCTTTTGGATAATGGGGATATCATCTTTGCAATAGCTTTTTTGTATCTGTTTAACCTGGTGGAATAAAAAAAGTTAACAAGGCATCCACCCATTTTAATAAGCCGTTCGTCAACTTATTATGGAGCCGCAAAATTCCATACAGGCACGGTTGCTGGAACGATATATCCAGGGTTCTGCTTCACAATCTGAGGTAGAGCAATTATTTACCTGGTTGAGGGAGTATGAGCCGGAATTTATTGTGGGGTTGGATGAGTTGCTGGAATCCAGCTATACGCAGGCTTTTGCGCAGCCAGGCCATTTAGATAACAGTAGCAGTAACAGAATTTTAGAGGAGTTGCTAAGGTGGATCAATAATAAATCTGATGAAAAACCAGTTGAGTTTACTGCTTATAAAGGCCGTAGCATAAGATGGTACTGGCCCGCCGCTTCCATCATCATATTACTCGGTATCGGCATTTACTTTTATATCCAAAAAGGCAAACAAGAAACCGTTATCGCTACAGGCATATTAAAAGATGTTTCCGCACCAACTGCCAATCGTGCTATGATTACGCTTGCGGACGGCAGCCGGGTATTTTTAGATAGTGTTGGCTCCGGGCAACTGGCACAGTCAGGTAATGTAAAGCTGGTAAAACTGGCTAATGGTCAAATCGCCTATCAAACCGCCACAGGAGAAGTTTTGAAAGAGATACAATACAATACACTGACTAACCCCACGGGAAGCAAAGTTATTGACATACAGCTTTCAGACGGGTCGCATGTATGGCTTAATGCAGGCAGCTCTATTACCTATCCCATTGCTTTTACGGGTGATGAGCGACGCGTGGAATTACAAGGAGAAGGATATTTTGAAGTGGCCAGGAACCCGAAAAAAAGATTTATTGTTTCAACCAATAGTGCTCAAACGCAGGTTTTTGGCACTCATTTCAATATCCGGGCTTACGCGGATGAACCTGATACCAAAATTACCTTGCTGGAAGGCAGCATCTCAGTCGACAATAAAACAACTGTGTTAAAGGTCCGTCCGGGAGAGCAGGCATTAATTTCCGCTACACAAATCCGCCGCACGCGCCCGGATTTAGATCAGGTTATCGCCTGGAAGGAAGGGTATTTCAATTTTGATGACATGTCCCTGAAAGCGATTATGAAAGAGCTGGAACGGTGGTATGCCATAAAAGTGCTTTATGAAGGTGAGGAAGTGCAAACAATGACATTTGGCGGCAACATTAACAGAAATGCTTCCTTAAACGATATATTAACGATTCTTAAAAAATTGGATCTCCAAATTAGCTGGAACGCTGAAATCAGGGAGTTAAGACTGTTTTCTTCAGGCGCCTCCAGATAAATTTTCAAAATAACGATTACTTGAACCCTAAATTTTTACTATGCAAAAAATATGAACTTACTCCACAGACTTTAAATAAAGGATGATGCAGGAACATCATCCTTTGATTGTTGATTTTAACCGGTTCGGATAACCAATTTTAAAACCAAATGCAAGGTATGTTAAAAAACATGAATGTGCCTGGTACAGGCATCTCTTTTTCCAAATTTTTACTTATAATGAAGTTAACTGCATTCTTACTTTTAGTGACATTGCTGCAATTAAACGCCACGGGTCATACGCAAAGTATTACAGTAGACACGGAGCATTCCTCTTTAAAGGCAATTTTTCGAACGATAACAAAACAAACGGGCTATGCTGTATTTTACAGTAATCGCGCATTATCTGAAACGAAACCTGTTTCCGTTAGCGTAACGAATATGCCCCTGAAGAAATTTCTAAGTATTCTGTTTGCGGATCAGCCACTGGGCTATGAGGTAAGGGATGATATTGAAACAATTATCTTATCAAGAAAGCAGGAGGTTAAACATCCTGAAGTAGTAAGCAGGCCGGTTGTGGATATGGAGATACCGCTTAAACGCATAACCGGCGTAGTTGTAGATGAAAATGGAACGCCTATTAAGGGAGCATCGATTTTAGTAAGTAAAAAAGAGCAGAAAGGGACGGTAACAGACAATGAAGGAAAGTTTACGCTTGAGGTAGCAGAAGGGGATATGTTGATTATCTCATCCATAGGTTTTAAAACCCAGTCGATCGTGATTGCAAAGCAGTCAACCCTCCACGTTATCCTGGAAACAAGCGTTAACAAAATGAATGAGGTTGTGGTCATAGGATATGGCACCCAACTAAGAAAAGATTTAACGGGATCTGTGGGGTCCATTAAAGGGGAAGATATTCAGAAATCGACGGCTGTTTCATTTACACAGTCCATGCAGGGGCGCCTGGCCGGTTTGCAGGTAAGCTCCAGTTCGGGCGAGCCGGGCTCTTCCGTTAATGTAAATATCCGGGGCGCCAATTCGTTTACTTCCGGGGTGCAACCGCTTTATGTTATTGACGGTGTGCAGATAGATGTCAATACAAATGAGGTAGCGACATCCGATTACGAGAATACGTCCGTGATGGATCCCTTATCAGGGATTAATCCTTCCGATATTGCATCTATAGAAGTTTTAAAAGATGCGTCTGCTACTGCGATTTACGGTTCAAGAGGGGCTAATGGAGTAATTATTGTAACCACAAAAAGTGGCAACAGGAATTTCTCGTCTTTGGAGTTAAACGCCTATTCAGGATTGTCCACGCCTGCAAAAAAAATTCCGATGTTGGGGGCGAAAGATTATGCAACTTATCGTTATGCAATTACACCGACCGATCCTTTATGGGGAATGGATACGGACGGAGACGGAGTATTAGATGCACCGAGAGATTATTCAGATTCTGTATCTCATAATTGGCAGGACGTTATGTTACGTCCGGCGCTTTCCCAAAACTATAATGTTGATTATCGTGGTGGCAATAACAAAACTTCTTTTTCAAGTTCGTTAGGGTATTTAAACCAACAAGGATTGATCAGGAAAAACAGCTACCAGCGTTTTAATGCCAATTTGAAGCTGGGATATAATGCAACAAAAAATTTCAAAATTATTTCCCAGCTAAATGCCTCCTATATGGAAAACACCGGATCCGTAACTAACAGCGGATCCGGGCCGAGAAATTATAACGGTGCAATAGCCAACATTCTTTTGTATAAGCCGATCGGCGCACCAAATGCCGGAGAGATCGAAGACGATCCCGATAACAGCGGCCTGGGAAGCCCGCTGGATTTTGCCAACTATTCGCAAAAGAAAACGCCAACCTTAAGAGTAATCGCTAATATTACCGGCGATTATAAAATAGGTAAGGATGTAGATATCAATACAAATTTCGGTGGTGTTATCGTCAGCTCCAAAGATAAAGAATGGTATCCGTCCACTACTTCATGGGGATATGCTGTTGACGGATTGGCAATACTGGGAAATAATAATACATCTAACTGGTTTAATACTACTACCGCTACTTTTCATCATGTTTATAACAAAATGCATAATGTGACAGTAATGGCGGGCTTTGAGGCAAACACATATATATACGAATCATTTAGTATGCGAACATCGGGTTTTGATATACAATCCGTTAACGGCGTCGATAATATCTCAACCGGTAAGGTACAATTAGTACCGCCTACAACCAATAAATATAAATACAACAGGCTATCACAATTCGGAAGAGTCAATTATATTTATAAGGATAAATACCTCTTTACGGCAACGCTTCGTAATGACGGTTCTTCTAAATTCGGGGAGGGTAATAAATATGCTTTATTTCCTTCGGCAGCGCTTGCATGGAGAGCCTCTAAGGAAGCTTTCCTGAAAAACTCTACGGTAATATCCGATTTTAAAATACGAACGTCTTTTGGTGTTACGGGCAATGACAGGATATCGCCTTACCAGTCACTGGCAGGATCGGAAAATGTATATTATCCAAGCCCGGGTGGGGCAGCTTTGGGTGTGGCGCCCTCCATACTTGCCAATCCTGATTTGAAATGGGAAACCACCTATCAATATGACGGCGGTTTGGATATATCATTATTTAAAGACAGGGTCAGCCTTACGGCCGATGCCTATTTAAAGCAAACAAAAAATTTATTGTTGAATGCGGATATTCCCGGGCAGAGCGGTTATTATAAGCAGTGGCAGAACATCGGCAGGGTAGATAATCATGGTTTCGAGTTTACATTAAACACAATTAATATCCAGACTAAGAATTTTACATGGTCAACCAATTTCAATATTTCATTTAACAGAAATGAGGTGAAATCTATCGGCAATGTTCCGTATCTGCCGGTAAGTTTAACGGGAGGGCTTATCTTAAACCAAGGCAGAATTATTCCGGGATATCCGATAGGCATCGTTTACGGATATGTATTTGACGGCATTTACCAGACAAGCGATTTTGTTACCGGTGATGATGGCACTACTTCTCTCAAGTCCGGTGTAGTTGCGATGGGAAGTCGTACTGCTAAGCCTGGAGATTTCAAGTATAAAGATTTAAACGGTG
>JASGEW010000122.1:0-5352 GCA_047606125.1 Niabella sp.
TATCAACAAAACCCCAAAGGAAAATCTACACTCCCTGCTGCCGCAAAATTATCCCTCGCATACTGAACATCAATGACGGGGTTCGCCGAAGGAATACACCAATTCTACATGACGCACGACTTTATTCTCACTAAACGCATAAGTACTATTATATACATAATCATTTGCTAACGGATCTACCTCTATAAACCTTCCTATCTGAGAATCATGATTGCGATACTTAAATTGTACCCAGTTAAGATCCAGATCTTCATCTATCTGCTGATCCTGGAAAGTCTTTTCTTTATTGTGCAGATTGCCCGTTTGCCTTGTGCTTATTCCCTTTTGTATCAATCCGAACGGATAATAACTTGTTTCCTCTAACACAGTTCCATTATCTGCAACCATCGCTCTCACATTACCTAAGTGGTCTTTAAGGAAGTAATCGAAGGCCCACCTCGGCTCTCCCGAAGGGAGGGTGACCATCCTTGCACGCCCTTCTTCAGTTGCCACATGCTGCAATACATTATTTTCAAAGATCAAGTTACCAAGGTAGGTTGTTACCTTTTGTGGTTGCCCGGTTTCATTTACCGTTTTACTCAGCTTATTACCTGTCGCATCATATTGGTAAAGGATGTTGCCTTTGCCAGCAACAGTAATTTGGTCTGGTAAATTTAAGATATTATAAGCTATACTTTGTATGTTTTTATTCTTATCCAGTGTTAAATTCCCGTTTACGTCATAGGCATAATCATCATCTGTATTAGCTCCATCATTAAAATCGCCTAACCCTGTGGTAGGCGTGGCTGCGTCCGCTACCTTAGCTAATTTATTGGATCCCGTTTGATAAGTGTAAGTCAGCTGATCGATGGTTTGAGAGCTGCCACCATACAATCCTCTCTGAATCATTGCAAGAATATTGCCGTTCAGGTCGTATGCCGCTACATTGGGATCGGAATTTATTCCATTACCCATCCAGCTACTAAAGTCTATACCCGCACTTTTATCATAATTACTTCCACTGGTATTCTGGCCAAAATCAGCTTTGATCAGTCTATTAGCTGCATCGTAGGTAAAATTGTATCGCCGCAGTTCTTTGCCTCCGGTACTGCCCCTCCAGGTCATGCCGGCAATATTACCGTTGAACAGGGGCTGGGCGTTCACGCCTTAGTTAATGTTTTTCGCCGACCATATTACCTCATTCCGCTTGCAGGTGATAACACCTGCAAAGGCGAAAAAATAACCGTAACGGCTCCTTATGGCTGGCGTAAACATCCTGTTACGGGGCAATGGAAGCTCCATCGTGGAATTGATCTGAAAGCGTATTACGAACCTGTATATGCCGTAGCGGATGCCGTGGTGAAATTTGCGGGATGGGGCAATGCAGAAGGCTACTACATCATCCTTAACCACGGTAACGCTGAAACGGTTTACTGTCATCTAAGCAGGCTGAATGTAACTGCCGGTGAAATAGTAAACGGCGGTCAGGTTATCGGCATAACAGGCAATACGGGACGAAGCACCGGGCCGCATTTGCATTGGGGGGTGAGATATTGAGAAATTTAGGAGAATACATAAAATCAAATTCTGTCCCAGGACTGATAGCAACTTTATCTTACCTGATAAAGAGTATCAGTTATTTTACAATAGCTCCTGTATCATGCCTTACTGCTGACACAACATTGACCTTAAACTCGTTCCGGTTATTAAACTGTGTTAATACGTTTGCCCTGCGGTCTGGCCTGGAATCAAGATTAATAATAAATGTAGGTAACATATTCTGCATGATAGTATTAAGTTTTGTCTATTATTCAACCGGCAAATCACTTTTCAATATTTCAAACAGCTTCGGGTTATTTGCGCCTGGAGCATCCGCATTTATAATCTGTCCCTTTTTGTCAACAATAATAAGATGAGGTACAAATAAAAACCTATAATAATAACGGAGAAGGCTTTTAGTATCTAATAAATTTGTACCTGGAGGATCATATTGTTTTACAGCTTTTAGCCAGGCTTCTTTATCTTCGTCTACAGAAATAGATAGAATTTTAATTGGCAGGTCTTGTATTTGTTCATTTATTTTTTTCAGGTAAGGGATTTGTTTTTTGCAAGGCATGCACCAACTCGCCCAAAAAAACAACAAAACAATGTTCCCCTTATATTTAGATAGTTGGATTGATATATTATTAGTATCCGGCAAAGAAACGTCATGCAGCGAGTTAATCGTCTTAATTGTACTGTCTAAGCCAAACAGATCGTGATTATCTCTAAAATTCTGATCTGCCAATGTATATAAACGATTAGACACATATCTTCCAAATGATGAATAACGCGCTTCCTGACCCAATTTTAAATAGTAGTTTTTTAAGCTATCAATTGACATCCATGTTTTATACTTTTGCAGTAGATACGCACTAAATAAGGAATTTGGATTTGCATCTATATATACTAATGCGGATTTAAGGATGCTGGGCCTGTGATTCGTACTTAAAAGAGTTTTATTTTCCGATAACCATTTTAAATGTTCTTTTTCGCTATTAGACCCCCGGATGTCAACAACATGTGCAGAATCAGAGGTTATAGATAGTTTAACTTCCACATTACCGGGTTCCACTATAATTCTCGCAATGCTTGGATCATCTAAATGATCAGCTTTTTTTGTAAAAATCAAAGCCTCCGATACGCCATTTTTAAGACTTCCCCTTATTTGAGCCATTCCATTTTTCAATACCACTGTTCCTGAAGAAGGAATTATATCTTTTGCCGATAAAAAATGCAGCGTCAGTGTTCCCGTATCTTTATTTTCGACCGCTATTTTAAGATCGAAGGAGTTATATTGAACTTTATTATCCTGTCCCCATAATAATAATGGAAATATAATAGCCCATAAAAAAACAAGTCGGAGAAACATAATCTACCTTATAAAATTAAAAATATAAAATAAGGCTATAAGAATTCTTTATAGCCTCTTTAATTAAAAATGCCGGACAGTACTTTTTTAACCCTCACAACCGCCCTGCGATTTTGGTCGACACACTCCTGCGCCACCATCACCTGTACAATCACAATTTCCGCAGGTTTCATCTTCTCCACAATCAGAAGCACTATTACAATTGCAAGCCGGATCGCCAGATCCAGATTCCAATCCACCCATCACCATTTTCAATTGTTCCCTACTAAGGATTTCCGCTCCTTCAATGTTCTGAAGGTGTAATTTCAATTTTTTCATCGTTAAAAATTTAAGTGTTTAAAATTTTGCTTCGCAATCGTATTACTGCAGTTTAACCATTTTGAAGTATTATCAATAGCAAAGCTAAAACCCTTCGAGCCACTATTTCTGGCTCCAAAAAATATTTTTAACGCTCTTTACACAATACAAATATGGCTTTTTCGGAGAAGCAAAGCTCTTCCGGCCTGCCAATTTTTGCTGCCTCATCCTTTGTTAACACCTCGCCATATTTCATAAATTTTGAAATACAAAACTCCCCGTTCTCTTCATAATAATACGTGTTTTGTTTTCGGTTATAAGAAATGGATGCGCCCATTTCCCGCATTTGCTCCAGTAGATCACTAACAGATCGTTCAGACAGGTTCATTTTCCGGGCAAATGTTTCCAGGTTCCCCGTTGCCTTTTTTTTAATTAAAAAATTAGCATATTCCAACCGTCTGATTGCTTTTAGGAGTGACATACCAGATAATTTAAGCGGTAAAAAAATATTTCAGGTCAGCTATCGTGTACATTTCGGGAAGCTGGTAAAACGCTGCATCGTCTTCGTTATTGTTGGTGCATAAAAAGAAGGTAGGAGTGAAATTTATTTTCAAATTATCGCACCATTCGCGCATCTGATTTACTTTCTCGTCCTGTTGAGTCAACTTTTCATTCACAGGGTATTTGGCAGCAAATGCGTTGTAGTCTTTTTCCGGAAATAAGTACCAGTCATTGAGTGCCTGTTTGACTACTTTTTTTTGTCCGACATCCATTTTTCGAGCGCTGCCTTGTCCAGGCTGAAATGCAATGTGCCATCGTTGAAGTTAGCAATCACCAGGCTGTTGTGGTTGTTTACATTTTTACTGTATTGCAATCGCAATAATTCGGCAACTGACACTTCCAAGGCTTCCGCAATGGCAAACAAATTATTAATGGTCAATTGCGTTTTATTGTTTTCTATACGACTATAAGCGGTTACTGTAATATTCAAAACATCTGCCAATATTTGCTGAGGAACATTTTTGGAAGTTCTTATTTCCTTTATTTTAGCCACTACCTGCTTGTTTCTGTCTTCCATAATAGATTTAGTATGTTGCAAATAATGCGATATAATGTATATTTTGCAATATTTGATCATTTTCTAAAATTTTATCACTAACTTACAACTGTAGTTGAAGATACTTGCGTGACCGGTATTTTTTAACACTGCTATTTTATGTTTGCTTTTTTAACCCGATTGCTTGAGCCCCGCTCCAATGCTGCCGAAGCAGCTTACCTGCTGGTGAAGGAAATGGGCATTCCCATTACAGAAAGTACCATTACCAAAGAAGTAGAGGCGCATCCGAATTTCCCAAGCCTCCTGAGCATTTGCGAAGTATTGCCACATTTTAAAATACCCGCCTGGGGCACAAAAATAACAGCGGAGATGCTAACAACAATGTCGCCGTTTCCGCTGATAGCGCATATAAAGGGTAAAACAGCAGGCATCCCTTATTTTGCGGTTGTTAAAAAAGCAACCATAGAAGAAGTCTTTTTCTTTGATCCCGAAAAGCATAAATGGGTTAGCGAACCCATTGCAGATTTTGAAAAGCGGTTCACCGGAAATATTCTTATTGCCGAAGCGGAGGAGAATACTACCCCTGGTGAAAAAGATTTTAAAGAAAAACATGCAAAGGAAAAGCAGCAGCAATGGTTAAAAACAGCAGCCGTTCTGCTGGTGCCTGCTTTAATAGTGTTAACAGGCCTTATAGCTTTCATTCAGCAGGGAGCCGCCGCATTGCTGCCTGTTCTATTCGCTACTTTTACACTACTCGGTTGTGTAGCCACCCTTTTACTTCTTTATTATGAACACGACCAGTACAACCCTGCCCTGCGGCAGATATGCAGTGCGGGCGCTAAGGTAAACTGTGGCGCTGTGCTCAACTCCAAAGCCGCCAATATTCTTGGCATTAGCTGGAGCCTGGTAGGCTTTGGGTATTTTGCCGGTGGGCTGCTATTGCTATTATTTACCGGCATTACTAACACACAAACGCTTGGTCTGCTTAGCTGGCTGAATATACTGGCGCTTCCTTATATCTTTTTCTCGCTTTATTACCAATGGAAAATAGTAAAGCAATGGTGTGTACTTTGCCTTACGGTGCTGGCTGCGCTTGTTTTACAGGCCA